>PFUR01000008.1 GCA_002790195.1 Flavobacteriales bacterium CG_4_9_14_3_um_filter_40_17 | reverse complement strand
CTTAGTTATCCAAAATCTTCGCTTGTTTGTTGATAGATTCTTGGTGAACGGCTTTAAATATTCGCAATACAAATTCCTCACTTAGGCCCAATTGTTCGCCTTCTAATATCATTTTACCAAGGATTTCATTCCACCTTCCGGTTTGAAGGATGGCAACATTTTGCGATTTCTTTACTTTTCCAATTTCTGTCGATATTTTCATTCTTTCGGAAAGCATGTGTAGCAACTGCTCGTCTAGCGTGTCTATTTTTGTTCTGAGCTTTTGGAGTTTTTGCAAATAATCTTCTCCCTCTCCGATTTCTTTTCGAACCTTTAATTCTTTTGTGATTTGCGCCAATCGTTTGGGTGTTACTTGCTGACTGGCATCACTCCACGCATTGTCCGGGTCGGGATGGGTTTCAATAATCAACCCGTCGTAGTTAAGATCCAAAGCCGTTTGGCTGATATCAAAAATCAAATCGCGCTTGCCACCAATGTGTGAAGGGTCACAAATCAACGGTAAATCCGGAAATTGATTTTGCAATTCGATAGCCAATTGCCACTCCGGATTATTTCGGTATTTCGTTTTCTGATAAGCCGAAAAACCACGATGGATAACCCCGATGTTTTTGATATCGGCTTTATAGATTCGTTCGACCGCTCCCAACCAAAGAGATAAATCCGGGTTGACCGGATTTTTGATTAAGACAATCTTGTCTGTTCCTCTCAAAGCTTCTGCAATTTCTTGCACATTAAAAGGGCTTACTGTTGTACGCGCACCAATCCACAAAACATCGATGCCGTGTTCCAATGCCAAATCTACATGTGCCGTGTTGGCAACTTCTGTCGCCATCATCAGTCCGGTTTCTTCTTTTGCTCGCTTCATCCATTTGAGTCCTATGGCACCAACGCCCTCAAACATGCCCGGTCGCGTTCGAGGTTTCCAAATACCCGCTCTGAAAACGGTGGTGTCGGTAGCTTTGAGTTGATGAGCCGTATCCAATACTTGTTGCTCGGTTTCTGCACTGCAAGGGCCGGCTATCAATAATGGATGCGTCAAGTTCATCTTGTCTAACCAGGTTCTGAATTCTTTGTTGTTTTTCATTGTTATGATTTTAATTCTAATTAAACTTCGTTATAAATTCCTTTCAATACTTCTCTAATGTGGTTGGTGTCTTGCATATCCTGAAAAATTCCGTTGCTGTTTTCATCGGCAATCATCTTCCGGAATTCTTGCAAATTTAAAATGTATTCATCCAAAGCTGTCAAAACATTCTTTTTATTTTGAATAAAAATTGGTGTCCACATGGCCGGGGAACTTTTTGCCAACCGGACGGTCGATCCAAAACCACTCCCCGCCATATCAAAAATATTCTTTTCGTTTTTTTCGATTTCCAAAACCGTTTTCCCCAACATAAACGAACTGATATGCGACAGATGCGAAACATAAGCGATGTGCTTGTCGTGATCTTTAGGATTCATAAACAACACACGCATACCCAATTGATTGAAAATTCTAATTACATTTTCAAGTAAATCTTTTCGAGTACTTTCCGTTTCACACAAAATTTGTGATTTTCCCCGAAAAAGCGAATGTATCGCCGCTGTGGGTCCCGAAAACTCTGTTCCGGCAATTGGATGAGAGGCTAAAAAATGCCCGCGCCGCGGATGAGATTTTACTGCTTTGCAGATATCTGACTTGGTGGAACCAACGTCCATAACCAGGGTGTTTTCACCACAATTGTCAAGTAATGTGGGCAACATCCGGCAGGTTTCATTGACCGGAATTGCCACGGCGGTTAAATCTGCCAACTGATAATCTTTTTCAACCGCAACCCGATCGATTAATTTCCGATCAATCGCGATTTGCAAATTTGTATCACTGTGATCAGTTCCAACAATTTCAATTTCAGGAAACAAGCGTCTCAAGTCTAAAGCCAAAGACCCGCCGATTAAACCCAATCCGATGATAACAACCTGCTTCATAAACTGGCTTTTTTAACAATTACTCTTTTATAAACTTCCTCCAATTGATCTTCGGGCACACAAAGTGAAAACCGGATGTATCCCTTTCCGCCCGAACCGAAAATAGTTCCGGGCGCGACAAACACACTTTTTTCATACAACAATTGATCTACCAAACAGGCGGTTTCTTGTCCCTTCGGATGCATTGCCCAAACAAACAAACCAGAAGTCTGCCTGTCATAATTACAATCTAATGCCGTTGCAATTTTCCATACCCATTCTCTGCGTTTTTCATAGGTTTTGTTCTGTTCTTCTATCCAAGAGATTGGCGTTTTTAAGGCTTCGATCGCACCTTTTTGAATGCCGTAGAACATCCCGGAGTCCATGTTACTTTTCACTTTAAGGATGGGTTCGATGTATTTTTGAGCACCTAAAACCATCCCAACCCGCCAGCCCGCCATGTTAAAAGTCTTGCTGAGCGAATTGAGTTCGACAGCCACTTCCATTGCACCTTCGCAAGACAAAATACTCACTGGATGGTTATTCAGAACAAAACTATACGGATTGTCGTTGACTAAGAGAATTTTGTGTTTTTGGGCAAAATCAACCAACTTTTGCAAATCGGATGGCTTTGCGGTCGCACCGGTGGGCATATGTGGATAATTAGCCCACATCAATTTCACCCGGGATAAATCGGTACGGGCAAGGGTTTCCAAGTCCGGAAACCAGTTGCTCTTTTCTGTTAAATCGTAGTAAATGGGCGTTGCGCCTGCCAAATAGGTCACCGAAGTATAAGTCGGATAGCCGGGATTGGGAATTAATACCTCATCGCCTGGATTCAAAAAAGCTTTTGAAATGTGGAAAATGCCTTCTTTTGAACCCATCAAAGGGAGAATTTCATGTGTGGCATCCAAAGATACCCCATAATGATTGAGGTAAAATTTTCGCATGGCTTCGCGCAGCTGTGGCAATCCCTGATAACTTTGATATTTGTTGGCTCCGGTATCGTTTAGTGAATTTTGAAGTGCGGCAATCACAGCGGGCGGTGGCAACAGATCGGGGCTGCCGATACCCAAATTAATAATGGGCTTGCCTTCCGCTATCAATTTATTGACTTCCCTAAGTTTTTGAGAGAAGTAATACTCCTGAATTTTATTGAGGTTTTGCGCTTGTGTTATCATAGCTCATGTGTGTTATATTCTCCCAAAATGGTCAATTCGGAAGCCATAATCTCCAAGAGAGAAACAGCTTTCCTGTAATGTTTTTCGTCCGAGAAAGTAACATCCGCGAAAAATGAGTACTTCCAAGGTAGATTGATAATCGGTAAAGATTGGATTTTCGTCAAATTAAGGCCACAATCGTTCATCACATTTAGTACGGTTGCCAAACTACCGCGGTCATGGTTCAGTATAAATTTGAGTGATGCCTTGTTGATGTTTTCGTTCAACTTTTGCTTGCCGGCCGTATTTAAAATAACAAAGCGGGTGCTGTTGTTGTTGATGGTCTGAATTTCGGGAGCTACAATTTCCAAACCGTATAATTCTGCAGCTTTGCGGCTGGCTACGGCTGCCACCCCTTCTATTTTTTCTTGGCTGATGCGACGGGCTACTTCAGCTGTGTCTTTGTCTTCAACCAACTTGATTTGCGGATTCTTATCAAAAAAAACGCGGCACTGCAACAACGCCATCGGGTGCGACCACACTTCTTTCACCTCGCGCAAGGATTGCCCGGGAAGTACCATTAGGTTGTGATGAATCGGCAGAAAATATTCGCCGATGATTTTCAAATTGTTTTCGTCTATCAAAGCGTAGTTAGGTATAATTGACCCGGCAATCGAATTTTCTATTGCCATCACGCCCAAATCACATTCGCCGGAAAGCATACTTTTGACCAATTCGCCAAAACTCATACATTCTTTCACCCGGACATTTTCATCGAAATACCGTTGTGCAACTTTGTGATGAAAGGAGCCAAGGATGCCTTGAATAGCTATTGCCTTTTGCATAAAAATTATATTCAAAAAAAAAGCCCCGATATATGTCGGGACTTTTGGTTAGGTTTATCTTGATTTAACAACCCACAGCATGTCCCTTCCTGCTTCTAAAAAAGTAGAAGAAGAAAAAGTAATATCCGTAAAAGTTGTTGTTCGAATTCATTGCTGTAAACTTTGGGGCTAAAGTAAAAATTCCTTTTGAAACAAATCACACTTTTTTATTTTTTTTTGTGAAATGTACCCCTTCAAATCCATAATTTTGCGCAATACCTACATTTATGAGTATTTCAATTGAAAACATATCAAAAAACTTTGGCAAAAAACAGGCTTTGTCTGAGGTGAGCTTTGATCTTACAACAGGTTCCGTAACCGGTTTTTTGGGCCCGAACGGTGCGGGAAAATCAACCTTGATGAAAATACTGACTACTACCTTGCGCGCCGATTCCGGAAAAGCTTTTATAAATGGTTTTGACCTTTCCAAAAATCCGATGGAAGTGAAGCGCGCTGTCGGGTATTTGGCAGAAACCAACCCGTTGTACGAATCGATGTATGTGAAAGAATATTTGGTCTTCTGTGCAAATGTGTATGAAGTTTCTAAACAAAACATTGCTCGCGTGATTGAACAAACCGGGATCGCCGAGGCTTCCAAACAAAAAATCTGCGAACTCTCCAAAGGTTTTAGGCAACGTGTGGGCTTAGCGGCGGCACTCATCCACAACCCTGCGGTATTGATTCTCGACGAGCCGTCAACTGGGCTCGACCCCAACCAATTGACCGACATCCGCAACCTCATCCGCGAACTTGGCAAAGAAAAAACAGTCTTGTTGTCAACGCACATCATGCAGGAAGTAGAAGCTGTTTGCGACCGTGTTGTCCTGATAAACAAAGGAAAAATCATTACTCATCAATCCATGGATGAACTCGACAATCAGAAAGATCAAAAGATTTTCGTTGAATTTGACTGCCTTATCGAAGCTGTGTTATTGCAAAAATTACCAAATATTCAATCTGTGATCAATAAAAATGGATTAGAATGGGAGTTGACCTTTGATTCCCAAAAAGATATGCGCCCAATGGTTTTTGATTTTGCACACGACAACGGCCTAAAGATTGTTCAACTCAGGCATCTAAACAAAAACTTAGAAGCCCTTTTCAAAGAATTGACACACTAAATCGTCCATAAATTGGTTTAATATTTGATACAATGAATAAAACTAAACATATGAAAAATTTAATCTTAATACTCAGTTTACTTATGCTTGCTGCCTGTGGCCCCTCCAGAGTGAAATATGATTTTGACAAACAAGTCGATTTTTCAAAATACCGAACATATCATATTTACCCGGAAATCAAATCGGGCTTAAGCGAATTGGATGAAAAACGGGTTGTCGAACAATTGGAACGTGTGCTGAGCCTCAAAGGTATCCGCAAAAGCGATACGCCTGATGTGTATGTCAATTTCTATTCAAATCAATATGAAACCCCTTCAAACAAATCTATTGGGGTTGGGCTTGGCACATTCGGTAGACGTGTCGGTGGGACTGTTTCAGGTGGTATCCCAATTGGTGGTAACGTCCTCAACGAAAGCCTTACCGTCGATTTGATAGACATAGAAACCGGAAGCATGGTTTGGCAAGGCTCTATATCTTCCAGCGTTTCCAGAAGACAAACTCCAGACGAACGCGAACTTTTCATTGGTGATTTGCTCTCTCGTATCTTTCAAAAATACCCCCCATCGGTTAAAAAATAAAACAATCGTATGAATCATAATTTATAGAATACACCTCATTTACAGAAAAGTAAATCGTAAAAGCAAAAGAACAACACTTAGTAATATCGGACAATAGGCGTTTTTACAAAACCTTCAAATATCAAGCGTAGCCAATTTTTAGAATACAAAAATCGCTTTTCTTTCTACCTATTTAACGTTCCATAATTACCTGCTTTCAAAGGCAGATTCTTATCTTTGCACAAAACCGTTTTTCATGCAATACGCAAATAATATACTCGAAACCATCGGCAACACACCCATGGTCAAACTCAATAAGATTACAAAAGAAGTGGATGCTTTGGTGTTGGCTAAGGTAGAAACTTTCAACCCTGGCAATTCGGTCAAAGACCGTATGGCAGTCAAAATGATAGCCGATGCCGAAGCTGACGGCAGGCTCAAACCCGGCGGAACCATCATCGAAGGCACCTCCGGCAATACCGGTATGGGATTGGCACTCTGTGCTATCGTCAAAGAATACAAGTTGATTTGCGTGATGAACGACAAGCAATCCAAAGAGAAAATGGATATTTTGCGTGCTGTCGGTGCACGCGTGGTGGTCTGCCCAACCGATGTAGAGCCTGACGACCCGCGGTCTTACTATTCCGTTTCCAGACGATTGGCAGGCGAAACACCCAACTCTTGGTACGTAAATCAATACGACAACCTCTCGAACACCCAAGCACATTACGAAAGTACCGGCCCTGAAATCTGGAAACAAACCGACGGGAAAATCACCCATTTCGTGGTGGGTGTCGGCACCGGTGGCACCATCTCGGGTGTGGGCAAATATTTAAAAGAGAAAAATCCGAACATCAAAATATGGGGCATCGATACCTACGGATCGGTTTTCAAAAAATACCACGAAACCGGCATTTTCGATCCGAATGAAATATACAGCTATGTGACCGAAGGCATCGGCGAAGATATTCTTCCTGCCAATGTCGATTTCAGCCTGATTGAAGGCTTTACAAAAGTGACTGACAAAGATGCGGCTGTTTATACCCGAAAATTGGCTTTGGAAGAAGGCATCTTGGTTGGAAACTCGGCCGGGGCAGCCATCAAAGGCGTGTTACAACTAAAAGGCCATTTCAAAAAAAACGATGTGGTGGTGGTCTTGTTTCACGATAGTGGCACACGCTACGTCGGTAAAATTTTCAACGATGATTGGATGCGCGAACGCGGATTTTTGGATGAAACCGTCGCTACTGCCGAGGACTTGGTTCGCAATCATGCAGACAAACCGTTGGTGATAGTGCGCACCGAAGAGTTGGTATCGCATGCTATCGAGCGGATGCGCAAACACAACATTTCGCAAATCCCCGTGATTGACAACACCGGATTTGTGGGTTCGGTGGATGAGACTTCTCTGTTGCGAAGATTTATGGAAGATAAAAACCTCAATGACAAACCCATCCGCGAAGTGATGCAACCGGCCTTTCCGATAGTTTCAAAAAAGAATAGTGTGGAAAGTGTTTCAAAACTTATCACCAAAGAAAATTCGGCTGTGTTGGTCGATTTGGGTGAAGGCAAACACCAGATAATCACCAAGCACGATATTATTCACGCGATTTGATTTTTTTAGCGTTGAACGAGGTCTCGATTCAGTTTTATTAAATTGCTGTTGCAACCTAATGAAGCCACTTGACCTGACAGCGGATAGTAGATGTAACCTCCTGTCACTTCGAGTTTTTGATTTTTGCGCTAACAAAAACAAAAGTATCGAGAAGTGGCACCGATTTGACGCGTTTGCTATTCTTAAAAAGGCCTCGACTGCGTTCGGCCTGACAGCTGCTGCAATGAAGTTGGTCAGGTTTGCATATAAGTCGCCCCTTGTTTTGCTTAATTCCTAAATTTAGGCGTATTTTACGCTACTAAACTAATGCAGTGAAATTTGCCATTCTCTCACATGTTCAACATTTCAAGAAAGACTCAACACTTTGGGCTTATGCGCCTTATGTAAAAGAAATGAATTTATGGCTCAACCATGTCGATGTTGCTCGAGTAGTCGCACCGGTTTCTAAGGCCTCTTTTGCTGAAAACAAAAACATATTGTTGCCTTATCAACACGAATATTTAGTTTTGGAAAATATCCCTTCCATTAATTTTTTAAACCCCGCAAATACTTTGAAAAGCATTTTGCAATTACCTTTTGTTCTGTTTAAAATCTTTTCTACCTGTCTTTGGGCAGACCACATTCATCTCCGTTGTCCGGGCAACATCGGTTTGTTGGGCTGTTTGGTACAAATTCTTTTTCCATGGAAACCCAAAACTACCAAATATGCCGGTAATTGGGATCCGAAGGCAAAACAACCGCTGAGCTACCGGCTGCAAAAATGGATCTTAAATAATCGGTTCTTGACTCGTAATATACAGGTTTTGGTTTATGGAGATTGGCCGGGCTCCTCCAAAAACATTGTACCTTTTTTTACGGCTACCTATTCCGAAAAAGAGAAAACTGCTTTGCCCAAACGGGATTATGCGGGTGAATTGCGTTTCGTATTTGCCGGAAGTTTGTCAGGAAACAAGCACCCGATGAAAGCTTTGGAATGGGTGTATCAACTTCAAAAAACACAACATTTGACGGTTCGGGTGGATTTCTATGGCGATGGTCCGGAAAACAAAAAACTATCCGATTTTATCGAAAAAAATAAACTTGTAAAAAACGTAAAACTACACGGCAACCAAACCAATGAAGTGTTGAAGCAAGCCTATCAAACTGCCGATTTTTTGCTGTTGCCTTCGCAGTCGGAAGGTTGGCCGAAGGTGGTGGCAGAGGCTATGTTTTGGGGCGTGATTCCCATTGTTTCTCCTGTTTCCTGTGTGCCTTGGATGCTCGATTTCGGCAAAAGAGGTTTGTTTTTTGAAACTGATGTAAGCAAAACGACGGAGCGGTTTATCTCACTTATAAAGAATCCGGATGCACTTCAAAAAATGGCTGAACTGGCTGCCGATTGGTCGAGAAATTATACCTTGGAAAAGTTTGAGGTGGAAATCCAAAATTTGCAAAAACCCAAACCTTTATGAAGGTTCTACAACTCATCGATACGCTCAATGCCGGTGGTGCCGAGCGTGTGGCACTCAATTACGCCAACGAATTAAGCCAACACTTAGACGGTTCTTTTTTATGTGCAACTCGGCAAGAAGGTTCGTTGAAAAAACAGTTGAAACCCGAAGTTGGCTACCTTTTTTTAAGAAAAAAATCGGCTATCGACTTGGCCGCGGTTATTCGATTGGCCCGGTATGTAAAAAAATACCAAATCGGTGTGATTCACGCACACGGGACTTCCTTTATGACGGCGGTTTTGTGTAAATTCTTTGTCAGAAATCTAAAAATCGTTTGGCATGACCACTACGGGAAAAGCGAAGAATTAGAAAATAGGCCTGTTTTTATCTTGAAAATCGTCGCTGTTTTTATCAATCTAATCGTCGTGGTTAATCCTTTATTGAAAAGTTGGTGTAAAACAAAATTAAAATTCAAAAAAGTCATTTACCTGGCTAACTTTTCAGTTTTAGACACAAGCATTCCTGCAACTACTGTGCTTTACGGAACGGATGAAAAAAGAATTGTTTGTTTGGCAAATTTTAGGCATCAAAAAAATCATTTGTTTTTGATATCCGTTTTTGAAGAACTTTTAAAAGAATTCCCGGAGTGGACGCTTCATTTGGCCGGTAAAAATTTTCAAGATGAATATTTTCAACAGATTCAACAATATATCGATGCGAACCATCTCCAAAAAAATGTTTTTATTTACGATTCACGTGACGACATTCACCACATTTTAAGCCAATCAGATGTTGGTGTGCTGGTTTCAAAATCGGAAGGCTTTCCGTTGGCTTTGTTGGAATATGGCTTGGCGGGTTTGCCTGTGGTTGTTACGAATGTCGGGGAATGTGCTGGCATTTTGGGTAATCCGCCGCAAGGTTTATTGATTGAATCGGGAAATGCAGAACAATTGAAAGCTTCCTTATCTTTGTTGCTGTCCGACAAAAAAGAAGCCTCTCGGTTGGGTGAAGGTTTAAAAAAACATGTACAAACAGCATTTTCGGTTGAAAAAGTAATAGAGAAATTATTGATATGCTACGGCGAACTCTAAAAAAATATGATATTTCGGCGACATCCTATCTCGGATTGGTGCTTTTGCATGTTTTTATCGGATTAGCCATTTTCACTTTTGAAGGGTTTTCTAAGTTATATTATTTTGCCTTTTTGGGGTTTTTCTTGTATCTGATTCTCAAAAACAAAAACAAAAACCACGAAGTGCTCTATGCCTGCGCTTATGTAGTTGGAAGTGAAGTTTTTCTGCGCATGACCGGAGGTGCTGTTTTCTATGAAGCCGCTAAATATGAGGTAATGGCGTTTTGTATGATTGGAATGTTGTACGAAGGTTTCTCAAAAGATGGTGTGGGGTTTTTTATCTACCTGTTGCTGTTGGCTCCCGGTATTTTGGTTTCATCAGAGACTTTGGGATTTGACACCAATATCAGAACTGCCATTGCTTTTAACCTGAGCGGCCCGGTCACCTTGGGTGTTGCTGCGCTCTATGCGTATAAGAAAAAAGTAACTCGTTTTCAGCTTACCA
>PFUR01000012.1 GCA_002790195.1 Flavobacteriales bacterium CG_4_9_14_3_um_filter_40_17 | reverse complement strand
GTGTTTGAGCAAATGTGCCAACAGGGTGGAAGTAGTGGTCTTTCCATGCGTTCCCGCTACGGCCAGACAGTATTCGTTTTCTGTTATTTTTCCTAAAAATTCGGAACGTTTCAACAGCGTAAATCCTTGTTCTAAAAAATAACGGTAGATGGTATTGTCGGGCGGCACGGCAGGCGTGTAAACGGCCAACGTATGCGCTGCATTTTTAAATGGCTCCGGTATCAATCGGATATCATCTTCATAAACCACCGGAATATTGTTTTCAATTAAAGCGCGTGTGAGCGGGGTGGGTGTTTTGTCGTATCCCGCAACCTTTTTGCCTTTCAGTTTGGTATATCGAGCCAAAGCACTCATCCCGATACCTCCGATGCCGATAAAATAAACCAGCTGTTTTTTTGTCAGGTTCATGCTTTTCTAATTAATTTTTCAATTTCATCAACTATTCGTTGTGTGGCATCAGGCCTGCCTAATTTTGCCAAGGCTTCCCCTAATTTCTTTCTTTCATTTTCCGATTCTAATAATAAAGAAAGAATCGATTTAAAATCTTTTTCGGCATCTTTTTCAGCCAACAAAACGGCTGCCCCTTGTTCGGCTATTGCCCTCGCGTTTTTGGTTTGGTGGTCTTCGGCTACATTGGGTGATGGAATAAAAATGACTGCTTTGCCCACTAAACTCAATTCGGAAACAGACAAAGCCCCTGATCTCGACACGATAAGGTCGGCAGCTTGGTAGGCAAAATCCATGTGGTTGATAAACGGTACTACACAGGTAGAATGGCCATCATACCGCTTGTAGATATTGTAGTAGAATTTTCCTGTCTGCCAGATAAGTTGCACTTCTTTTCTTTTGAAATAATTCAGGTGGTTTTCTATCAATGTATTGATGTTTTTTGCGCCTAAACTTCCCCCTAAAACCAGTAGGGTAATTTTGTTTGAATCCAATCCAAAGTGTCCCACAGCGACTTCATTTTTAGTCAATTCTCCGGTCAAATCTGCTCGAACCGGATTTCCGGTTAGCAATAATTTTGATTTAGGGAAAAAGCGTTCCATGTTTTGATAGGCTACACAAATCGTGTTTACTTTTTTGGAAAGAATCTTGTTGGTGATGCCGGGATATGAGTTCTGTTCTTGTATGAGTGCCGGGATGTTTTTGGAAGCCGCGGCATAAAGCAATGGACCGCTGGCAAACCCACCCGTACCGATGACTGCGTCGGGTTTGAATTGGTTGAGGATTTTTCTTGCCTGAAAAAGGCTTTTGATTACTTTGAACGGGAAATTCATATTCGACAGGTTCAAACTGCGTTGAAGCCCCGAAATCCAAAGTCCTTCAATGGCATATCCGGCTTGTGGTACTTTCTCCATTTCCATTCGTCCTTTGGCTCCCACAAAAAGAATTTTCGCATCCGGATGCCGTTTTTTTAATTCATCTGCAATAGCAATGGCCGGGTAGATATGGCCCCCAGTTCCGCCACCTGATAAGATGAATTTTAATTGGCTCATTCGGTTATTTTTAAGTTTCACTTAATACTTCCAATGGATTAATTATTTCTTTTTCCATTTCATCGATATTCTCAAGGTTTTCATTCTCGATGGTTGTAGGGACTCTTCCTGCACTTACGCTCAAGATGATTCCCAACGATACACAGGTCATCCAAATGGAGGTTCCGCCACTGCTGATGAGCGGCAATGTTTGACCGGTTACCGGCAACAAACCAACTGCTACCCCCATGTTTATAAGTGCTTGAAAAACAATTGGTAAACCCATCGCTATAGCCAGCAAAGCACCAAAATTTGTTGGGGCTTTTTTGGACACGATGACAAACCTGAAGAGTAAAAGCAAGTAGGAGAGCAGTAGAAACATTGCACCAATCATACCGAATTCTTCTGAAATAATGGCGTAAATAAAATCGGATGAAGACTGTGGTAGAAAGTTTTTTTGGATGCTTTTTCCAGGCCCTAACCCGAATACACCCCCGGTAGCAATGGCTGTTTTTGCTTTATCTGATTGATACTGATCGCTGTTTTCCTCATTGGAAGTAAAATTCTCGATGCGACTCATCCAAGTATCCACCCGGTTAGGCAACAATCCCGGGAAGGCTTTTGCCAAAAGAATGAACAAAACCAGTGTAGCAAGACCTATCCCGATGATGTTGAGGATGTATTTGGTCGGATGTTTTCCGATAAAAACCAAGATGAGGATCATGACAAAAGCAATGGCTGTAGTCGAAAAATTTGCTGGCAAGATGAATATCAAAACAGTTAGAACCGGAAGCCAAAGTGTAAGCAAAGTCTTTTTGAAAGTCAGTTCCTTGTTGATGTTTCTTGATAAATACCGGGCGACGTAAACCAGTAAAACCACTACGGCAAAAGCAGAAGTTTGAAAACTGAGCCCAATGAAAGGAATTTGTAACCATCGGCTTGCGTTTGCTCCTTTTACTGTGTTGCCTTGTGAGAGTGTATAAATGAGCAAAGCAATAATCGCGGGAAATAAAATCACCGACAATCCGCTAAAGTATTTGTAGGGTATTTTGTGTACGCCATAAATGATGAAAAAACCTAAGAGTAAATGAGACAAGTGTTTGAACAAATACGAAATGGTGTTTCCTTGTCCGTATAAATTGACCAGGTTGCTACTGGCGCTATATACGGGCAAAAAAGAGAAGATTCCCAAAAGTGCGGCTACCGCCCAAATGGTTTTGTCACCTTCCAGATATTTGAACCATCCGTTCATTTTATAATTTTTTTACTGCATCCTTAAATTGATCTCCGCGATCCTCATAGTTTCTGAACAAATCAAAACTTGCACAAGCCGGAGACAACAATACGGTGTCACCGCTTTCCGATAATTGATAAGCTATCTTGACAGCTTCCTGCATGGAGTGTGTTTCCGCCATCAACTCGACTGTGTTTTGAAAAGTGTCAATGATTTTTGCATTGTCTATTCCCAAGCAAATAATGGCCTTCACTTTTTGATTCACCATCGGCAAAAGTTCGTGGTAGTCGTTCCCTTTGTCTTGCCCGCCCACTATCCAAACTATTTGCGTTTGAACCGATTCTAAGGCGTAGAAAGTAGCGTTGACATTGGTTGCTTTAGAGTCGTTGATGTAAGCCACACCATCTACTTTTTTTACCTTTTCCAATCGATGCGGTACCCCTTCAAAATTTGAAAGGCTGTGGCGGATACTTTCTTTCCTGATTTTGAGCAAGTGTGCAGCTGTTGAAGCTGCCATGGCATTCTTGAGGTTGTGTTTGCCTTCGAGTGCCAACTCGTCTTGCGGTATGGTGATGCGTTCTTCTGTGATGCTGATCATGATGGATTGGTTATTTATATAGGTTCCGTAATTGAGTTTTTTTTTAATAGAAATGGGTATTTTTTGAGCTCGGATTTTATTCTTATTTAACCATTCGGCAATTATCTCATCGTCATCATCATAGATCAAATAATCCTTTTCGGTTTGGTTCATGGTGATTCTGAATTTTGATTCGATGTATTTTTCAAATAGGTATTCATACCGATCCAAATGATCGGGGGTAATGTTGGTCAAAATGGCAATATGTGGCCCGAAAGTGACGATGTCATCCAACTGAAAACTACTGATCTCGACTACTGCATACGGGCAATCTTCCACAGCCACTTCGCGTGCAAAACTGCTTCCGATATTTCCGGCAACAGCTACATCAAGCCCGCCGTCTTTGAGGATGCGGTGCGTGAGCATCGTGGTGGTGGTTTTGCCATTGCTTCCGGTGATGCCGACACAAGTAGTTTGGGTATGCATGCCGGCAAATTCGATTTCGGAAACTACCGGGATTTTCATTGATTTTAGTTGCTGAATCAACGGGGCTTTGTTAGGTATTCCCGGGCTTTTCACCACCCAATCGGCATTCAATATTTTCGATTCCGTATGCATGCCCATTTCCCAATCGACCCCCAATGCATTCAATTCGGCTTGGTATTTTTCGGCTACATTCCCTAGGTCGGACACAAACACTTCATACCCTTTCCGGACACCCAAAAGAGCCGCGCCAACACCGCTTTCACCCGCTCCTAAAATGGCCAATCGTTTCATGTTATCTGATTTTTAGGGTTACAATGCTCAGTATGGCCAATACGATGCCTACAATCCAAAAGCGGGTGACGATTTTACTTTCGTGGAAACCGCTTTTTTGGTAGTGATGATGAAGGGGCGACATCTTGAAAATACGCTTGCCTTCGCCAAATTTCTTTTTGGTGTATTTGAAATAACCCACTTGCAACACCACCGATAGGTTTTCTGCCAAAAAAATCCCACAGAGCAGGGGAATCAACAACTCTTTTCGGGTTGCGATGGCTATGACGGCAATAATACCGCCGATAGTCAAACTTCCCGTGTCGCCCATGAATATCTGTGCTGGATAACTGTTATACCAAAGAAATCCGACCAAAGCTCCGGTGAAAGCAGCGATGAATATGGTCATTTCGCCCGAATTAGGGATGTACATCACCTGAAGGTATTGGGAAAAAACAATGTTACCTGAAATCCAGGCAAATATACCAAGTGTAAGTACTACAATCGCTGAACTTCCCGCCGCAAGCCCATCAATTCCATCCGTTAGATTAGCGCCGTTTGAAACCGCCATGATGATGAATATTACCAATGGAATAAATATTAACCACGCATAGGATGCCAAATCTTTATCTATCCAAGTAATAAAATCTGCATAGTTGAGTTCGTTGTTTTTGAAAAACGGAATAGTCGTTTTGGTTGACTTGATGTCTTTTTTGACAGTGGCCATTTGTTCTGCTGAAAAACTCGTATTAGAAAAATTGGTTTCTCTGAGGGTCACCCCGGGATGAAAATACAAAACGCTGCCCACAATCAATCCCAAACCCAGCTGGCCGGCCATTTTAAACTTGCCTTTGAGTCCCTCTTTATCCTTCTTGAAAACTTTGATATAATCATCTATAAAACCTATGCCTCCCATCCAAAATGTGGTAATCAACAACAAGATGATGTAGATGTTGTCTAATTTAGAGAGCAACAAAACCGGAATCACCGTCGCTAAAATGATGATAATCCCGCCCATGGTCGGCGTACCGGCTTTTTGAGATTGCCCTTCCAACCCGAGTTCACGAACCGTTTCGCCTATTTGCTTTTTCTGTAAATACAAGATGATTTTTTTGCCGTAAAATGCTGAAATCAATAGAGAAAGTAAAGCTGCAAATCCTGAGCGAAAGGAAATGTATTGGAACAAACCCGCGCCTGGAATTTCAAAATATCGATTTAAATAATCAAATAAATAATACAGCATAATTTTTCTATTTGTTTAGCGATTGCAGTGTTTCATCAACGGTTTCCATATCGTCAAAGTGGGTTCGCACGCCTTTGGTTTCTTGGTATTTTTCATGCCCTTTTCCGGCTACCAAAATGATGTCGTTCGGGTTTGCCAACGAGCACGCGGTCCGGATGGCTTGTTTGCGATCGACTATGCTCAGCACTTTGTTGGTGTATTGAGGTGGGATGCCAACTTCCATTTCGCGGATGATGGTTTCCGGATCTTCGTTTCGTGGATTGTCGCTGGTGAAGATTGACAAATCGCTCATGCTGGAGGCTACTTCAGCCATCACCGGCCTTTTTTGTTTGTCCCGGTTGCCGCCACAACCCACCACGGTTATCAATTTCTCGTTATGTGTCCGTATTTCGTTGATGGTTTCCAATACATTTTTCAAAGCATCGGGTGTGTGTGCATAGTCAACAATCGCTACAATTTTTTGTTGAGAGCGAATGAACTGAAACCTGCCGGAAACGGTTTCCAACTCGGTCAGCAAGCGCAATACTTCCAACTTTTCTGCACCCAAAATCATGGCTGCACCATATATAGCGGTTAAGTTGTATGCATTGAAAAGGCCAATCAGTTTGGTATAAATTTCGTTGTTGTCTATTTTCAAGACCAATCCATCGAACTGGTTTTCCAAAAGTTTTGTTTTGAAATCAGCGTCGGTTTTGACTGCGTAGGTATATTTTTGAGCTGGCGTATTTTGCAACATGAAACCCCCGTTTTTATCATCGGCATTGATAAGTGCGAATGCATCTTTGGGGAGTTGGTCAAAAAATGATTTTTTAACATCACGGTATTCCGCAAAAGTTTTGTGGTAGTCCAAATGATCGTGGGTGAGATTGGTAAAAATACCTCCTGCAAAATTCAACCCGGAGGTGCGTTGCTGATGGATGCCGTGCGAGCTCACTTCCATAAAACAATATTCGACCCCGGCTTTTACCATTTCATCCAGATAATGATTGATGCTGATAGAGTCAGGCGTGGTGTGCGTGGCATCGATTGAATTGCCATTTATTTTGACAGCGATTGTTGACAACAATCCTGCCTTGTGATTGAGTTTGCGAAACAATTCGTACAGCAAGGTTGCCACGGTTGTTTTACCGTTGGTTCCGGTTACGCCCACAAGTTTGAGCTTTCCGGAAGGATGTCCGTAAAAATTTGCGGCGATGAGCGCCACGGCCTTTTTGCTGTCTGATACTCCAATGAATGTCACTTTATCAGGACGGTTTTCAGGCAATTGTTCACAAACGACTGCCTTTGCGCCTTTGCTAATTGCGTCTTCGATATATCGATGCCCGTCTGCATTTGTGCCTTTTATTGCTACAAACAAATCGCCTTCAGAGACTTTCGATGAATCAAATGTGATGTTGCGAATAGACAAATCGGTGTTTCCCCAAACGACTTCGATAGGTAACTTATATAATATGTCTTTCAAATTCATCATAGTAATTCCAATAGGATGGTATTTTTAACATGCAATGTATCTCCGGGTTTTACAGATTGTTTTACGACTTTTCCACTTCCTATCGTTCGGGTTTTATAGCCATTGTTTTCGAGCAGCGTGACGGCATCCATCCCGGACAAACCAGTAAGGTCGGGCATTAGCGCAAGCGGATTTCTTGAAAGCAGAAAATATTGATTGTAATCTCTTTTGAGTGAATCGTTTAATTTGGAATTCAAATTTATTTTTGATACGTTAACCGATTGAGTATAAACTTTTTGCGCTATTTTCTTGAAAATTGGGCCTGAAACATCGGCACCGTAATAGCCAATGTTTTTATTCGGTTTGTGGATGACCACAATCGAAGAATACTTTGGATTTACCGCCGGAAAATATCCTACAAAACTTGAAATGTAACTCACCTCGTCTTTCCAATAATCAGTCTGGCATGTCCCGGTTTTGCCCGCCATCGAAAAATCGGGATTATATAAGGATTTGCCCGTTCCTCTTTCTACGGTATTTTCAAGTATTTTTCTTATTTTTTTTAATGTTTCATCAGATGCCAACTTCGGATTGATGATTTCTGTATCGATGGTAGCAACGGTTTTATTCCAAAACTTAATTTCTTTGACAAAACGAGGTTTGACAGAAACACCATTGTTGGCGATTCCGTTGTAGAAAGTCAAAATCTGCAGCGGTGTCATGGAGACTCCGTAACCGAAAGCCATCCAGGGGAGCGAAAGCCCATTCCATCCTTTTTTATTTGGGCTTGGTATTTTAGGGATTCCTTCACCTTCCAATGGTAAACCCAATTTTTGATTGATACCCATTGTTGCAAGCCTATCCGTAAATTTTTTAGGATTGTCGCCATATTTATCCGTGATGATTCGGACAACTCCAGTGTTTGAAGAAACTTCGATGGCTTTGGCGGCACTTATTTTTCCGTAGCCTTTGTGGTTGGAGTCTCTTACTTTTCTTCCATAAAAGGAGATTACGCCGTTTTCCGTATCCACTACATAACTCGTGTCGATAACCTTGTCTTCCAAAGCGGCTGTCATGGCTATCACCTTGAAAGTAGATCCCGGTTCGTGCGATTCGCCAACAGCATAGTTAATGGTTTCCGAATACCTGCCCGATCTGCTCCTTCCAAGATTGACAATTGCTTTCACATCGCCGGTTGCTGTTTCCATGACGACTACCGTACCGTGGTCGGCTTCGTATTTTTCAAGTTGTTCGAGCAATGCATGGTGCGCGATGTCTTGTATGGTCAAGTCGATGGTAGTCACCACATCATAACCGTCTTGAGGCTCGACTTCGTTGTTGTCGTTGACTGGTTTCCATTGGTTATCCGCAATTTTTTGTTTGAGCCTTTGTCCTTGTTTCCCTTTTAAATAGTCGGTATATCCGCCTTCTATTCCAAGCAAAACCCTGTTTCCTTGGTAATTGATTTGGTCATATCCGATGGTTCTTTCGGCCAAATTGCCCAAAGGATGCTCGCGGATGGTTTGTTGTTCGGTAATCAATCCGCCCCTGTAAGGCCCTTTTTTGAAAATGGGGAATTTTTTTAATTGCAGATAATCTGAATAGCTCAGATGCTGGGCAATCAGGAGATATCTGTTTTTCGAGAGCCGTGCGCGTTGAAGTTTTTTGAGTATCTCCGTTTTGGGTTTTCGGAGAAAAACAGACAGCGAATCCGCGAGCGGTTTTACATCGGATGAAAAAACTTTTTCAGAAACGGTGACTGCATCAAAACGCACTTCAAACTCGGGTACCGAAGCAGCCAAGAGGCTTCCGTCAGATGAAAACACGCTTCCTCTGTTGGGCTCGATGGTGAAGTTTTTTATCATGGCAGCTTCAGCTTTCTTTCGATATTCGTCACCGCCTGCCAGTTGTAGGTTTGTCATTTTCACAACAATGCTTACGGCAATCAACAACATAAAAAATGATGTCCAGTATAATCTTTTCAATATGTTAGAATCTTTCTCCAAATCAGGTTAGGTTTATTTTTTTGGTACAGATACAACAATTTTAACAGGTGGGTCTTCGGATGGGTTAAGTCCTCTTTTATGCATAATGGGCTTAATGGTCGATTCCAATTTGAGAATCATCAATTTGCTTTTTACATCTACGTATTCTGAACGCAACGATTTTACTTCCTTATTCAAAGCTGAAATCATCATTACTTTCTGTTCGGCTCTATGTGCACTTGAAATCATAACCATCGCCAAAAGTGACAAGTAAATAATAAAACTCCAGTTACCCGGAGCGTCTTCTTCGGTTAAAAACCTGCCTTTCAGTAAACTATAAATATTCATTTTCATTTGTTGAAATTTATTGTGTTTTAATGGTCAGATGGAATTCGCAATCAACCTTCCGATTGGTATCCAAAATCATTATGACTCATTTCATAATCTCTCTGCTATTCTGAGTTTTGCACTACGTGCGCGGTTATTTTTCTTAATTTCATCTTTAGAAGGAACGATTAAGCCGTTTATCTTTTTGAATGGGACTTCATAATTTCCAAAAACATCGCGCTGTGGTTCGCCCTCAAAAAGCCCGTTTCTCATGAATCTTTTTACCAACCGATCTTCTAAAGAATGATAGGAAATGACTACTAATCTTCCGCCCGGATTTAGCAGCTGAACTGTTTGTGTCAACATTTCTCTCAAGGCTTCCATTTCTTGGTTAACTTCGATGCGAATGGCCTGAAATATTTTAGCCAAAATCTTATGCTCGTGATGCGGAGGTAAAAACCGCTTCAATACCGTTTTTAATTCCACGGAACTTTCGATTGCTTTTTCTTTTCTTGCATGTGCCAATGTTGCCGCCAAAGCTTTTGCATTGGTCAAATCTCCATATTCAAAGAACATTTTTTTTAGTGCTTCCTCCTCATAAACATTGATGACCTGCCTTGCCGTCAAGGTTGCGGATTGGCTCATCCGCATATCGAGCAGGCTATCAAAACGAGTTGAAAATCCGCGGTCGGGACGGTCAAATTGATGAGACGAAACTCCTAAATCGGCCAATATGCTATCTACTTTTTTCACACCGTGAAACCGCAGATGGTTTTTTATGTATCGAAAATTCTCTTGTATAAACACCAAACGGCTGTCAACTGCTTTATTTGCTGCCGCATCTTCATCCTGATCAAAAGCAAAAAGTTTACCTTCGGCACCAAGCCTTTTTAATATTTCCGCCGAATGTCCGCCTCCGCCATAGGTGGCATCGACATAAATGCCATCAGGTTTAATGGCTAACCCATCAACGGAATCAAACAACAAAACAGGGTCGTGGTAGCTTCTTTCATCATTCATGGCCGTCGTTCATTACTTCTTCAGCTAGATTTGCAAAATCCCCGGCAGCATCATTGATAGCCGCTTCGTATCGCTCTTTGTCCCAAATCTCGATGATATTGATGGCGGACGAAAGCACCAATTCTTTGTCAATACCTGAAAAAGAAATCAAATCTTTAGGGATGAGCAAACGGCCGGTTTGATCGGGCTCAACTACCTTCACCCCGGCAGTAAACCTCCTGATAAAATCATTGTTCTTTTTGTTGAATCGATTCAGTTTATTAACCTTTTGCATCAACAAATCCCACTCATCCATCGGGTACAACTCCAAACAGGGTTGAAACACAGCACGCTTCAACACAAATCCCCGGCTTAACAAGGGCTCCAACTGTTTTTTTAACGCGTTGGGAATCATTAGCCTTCCTTTGCTGTCTGCTTTACACTCGTATGTCCCTATAAAATTGGTCAAGTTGTAAGTTTTGAAAGTTCAAATATAATTAAATTTTTTCCACATTTTACCACTTTATACCACATTGTTGATAAATTTAGGTGATTTCTCGTAAAACAAGCTACTTTGGAACCTTTACGGTGTTAACAAACTTGTTTTGAGGAAAGTAAAATTAGTTTTTAGAAATAAACTGATAAAGAGCAAATCGTGTTGTTAATCTTCTGTAAATTCCTTTCAATATGTATAAAATTGTGATGATATATGGATAGAATATCTATATTTGTCAGAGTTAGTGAATACTGCCCATGTTAGAAGAAATAATCAAAGAAGGAAAGTTCAAATATATTGAACATGGCTCCGGAACACCTATAGTTATTCTCCACGGTTTGATGGGTGGTTTGAGTAATTTTGAAGGCGTATTTAGTTATTTTCCCGAAAAAAATTACCGCATCATTATCCCCGAATTGCCTTTGTATTCTATGATGCTCATCAACACAAATGTTCGAAGCTTTGCCAAATACTTGAATGCTTTTTTGAAATATAAGAAATTGAATCAAGTAATCCTGTTGGGCAATTCATTGGGTGGCCATATCGGATTGCTTTTCACCAAAATGTATCCGGAAAAGGTAAAGGCGTTAATCATCACCGGAAGTTCTGGCTTATATGAAAACGCCATGGGCGAATCTTATCCTAAACGCGGTGATTACGAATATATTAAGAAAAAAAGTGAAGATGTTTTTTTCGACCCGAAAATAGCTTCTAAAGAGATGGTCGATGAAGTCTATGCGACGGTAAACGACCGCAATAAGCTTATTAAAACTTTGGCCATTGCCAAAAGTGCCATTCGGCATAACATGGCAAAAGATTTGCCGAAAATGAGTACACCTACCTGCATTATCTGGGGCCGGAACGACAAGGTAACACCGCCGGAAGTCGCAATCGATTTTGATAAATTGTTACCCGACTCGGAGTTGTTTTGGATTGACGAATGCGGCCATGCCCCGATGATGGAACACCCAGACGAATTCAACCGGTTGATGCACGGTTGGTTTCTCAAGCGGGGTTTTTAGCTAACTCTACTTTTTTATATACTTAATCCGAGACTTCGCGTTTCAAATTCGTTAACTATCATGAAAATCAGTTCGGCAGAATTTTTGGTCAGCAATTCTGAAGTTGCCAAGTGCCCAAAAGACCGATTGCCGGAATACGCTTTTATCGGGCGGTCGAACGTCGGGAAATCTTCCCTAATCAACTTGCTTACCGGCCGGAAGGATTTGGCGAAAACCTCAGGGAAACCGGGTAAAACCCAACTTATCAATCATTTTTTAATCAACAAAAATTGGTTTTTGGTCGATTTGCCCGGCTACGGATACGCAAAAGTTTCCAAAAAATCAAAATCGGTTTTTCAAGAATATATCACCGATTATTTTCTGCAACGTGAACAGTTGGTTGCTGCTTTTGTGTTGCTCGACATTCGCTTGGAGCCTCAAAAAATAGATTTGGAATTTTTAGAATGGCTTGGTGTCAATGAAATTCCTTTTTTTATGGTGTTTACCAAAGCCGACAAAGTAGGCACGCAACGCGCCATCCTCAACGTGGAAGCCTATAAAAAAGTACTGCTCGAAAGTATGTGGGAAGAGTTGCCCGAAACGTTTATCACCTCTGCCGTAAACAACTACGGACGCGATGAAATCTTGAAAAAAATTCAGGAAATCAACGCGGGCTTACCGAAATAAAAACCTGAGTTCTATTATTTTTATAATGGATACAAAAACCGTCAATTCGAGTACTTTGATTCCCAGAACTTAGGTGAAGAGTGTATCGAGAATGGGATTTCGTATCCAAAATGCTGGTTTTCGATACAGAATTCCTCTCGAAATTTCATTCAAACTGACGTATTTTGGATTCATCGAACTCAGGTTAAAACCATCAAATTGAATCGATATCTACCGATTCATATTCTTGATTTCATCAATAAAAATTTCGAGGCTCACTTTTCTGCTTACCAAATCCAACGCCTTGTCAACGATGTATTTGACATTGGCAGGTGAAAAACCCAATGCGATTCCTAACCTGTGCAACAACCGGACTTGCGCATCATCCGGGATGTGATCGACATACACCATTCTGGTCAGGTCAAAAAGGCGTTCGATACGCGAAAGGTAAGTCAGCGGGGGATTGACCGGGTATTTGGTCGGATTTTTTAAAACAGCCGTGTATTCTTCGTCTGATACATCTAAATTTTTAGCCAATCGGTCTAAAAACGCCTTTTCATCTAGGCTGATTGCTCCGTCCGAAAGTGCTACACGGACGATGGCGGCAAAATGATCGCGATTCCGCTCTCTAAAACCGGTAGAATATAAATCTGATATGGACATTTAATTCGTTTTAAATCATTGCAAAGATAGCGAAAATTCGGTTTTTGTTTTCAACTTGATTTAAGATTTTATGGGAAAAATAAGGTGTTTTAACTACCTTAATTTAGGATTGGATTTCTGTGGTTTGAAATTCACAAAAATGTATCTTTGCACCGATGAATTTTGAAGCAATCCTCAATCTTTACAAGCAGCATCCGTCGATAGTTGCCATGTCGGGTTATGTTTCTTCCGAAAAAAACAATGGTTTCTCCACTGTTACCGGGCTCAGCGGCTCGGCGCTTTCCTTTGCGCTCGCCGCCATTTTCCAACACACCGGAAAACCGGCGTTGCTCATTCTGGATGACAAAGAAACCGCAGCATTTTACCTCAATGATTTGGAATCAATGTTGGGCGAAAAACACGTGCTTTTTTTTCCGAGTTCGTATCGAAGGCCTTATCAAATAGAAGAAACGGACAATGCCAATGTGTTGCTTCGCGCAGAAGTTATCAACCACATTCATTCCAAAAAAAAACCGGCAGTTGTGGTCACCTATCCCGAAGCTTTGTTTGAAAAAACCATCACCAAAAAGGAATTAGACAAAAACACCTTGAAAATTTCGGTTGGCGATGCTTTGTCGATTGATTTTGTGAATGAGGTTTTGTTTGAATACAAGTTTCACAGGGTCGATTTTGTCAGCGAGCCGGGCGAGTTTTCTGTTCGCGGAGGCATCTTGGATGTCTTTTCATTTTCAAACAACGAACCCTATCGGATTGAGTTTTTCGGCAACGAAGTGGAAAGCATCCGCACTTTCGACATTGCCAATCAATTGTCGTTGAAAACGGTCAAAAAAATTCAGATAATCCCGAATGTCGAGAACAAAACCATCTTGGAAAGCCGCGATTACTTTTTAAGCCATATTCCCTCGGAAACTGTCGTTTTTACAATCAGCCGCGAACGGATTGGCCATGAGTTGGACGCGCTTTTTCAGAAAGCTTTAGGGGCTTTTAAAAACCTGTCGCCAGCGATTTCGCATGCGGCTCCGGAAGAGCTATTTTGTACCGGGAAAATACTGGTTCATCAATTGGAAGCATTCAAAACTTTCGAATTGAATTATTCGGAAGCCACACATCCAATTGCAGAAAAACAATTCGATTTTCACACCAAACCGCAAGTTTCATTCAACAAACAGTTTGAACTTTTCGTCGATTTCATGGATGAAAAATGCGAGGCTGGGTTTGCCAATTATATTTTTTGCAGCAACGAGCAGCAGGCACACCGATTTGAAGATATATTTGAAGACATCGCGCCCGATGTTTCTTACCAAGCCTTTGTTTTCCCTGCCTATCAAGGTTTTATAGACGAAGAACTAAAAATCGTTTGTTTCACCGATCACCAATTTTTTGAGCGTTACCACAAATTCCACCTCAAAAACGGTTATGCAAAAAAGCAAACCATCACCCTGAAAGAGCTCAACTCGTTGCAAGTGGGGGATTATGTCACCCACATCGACCACGGCATCGGGAAGTTTGGCGGCTTGCAAAAAATAGAGGTGGAAGGCCAAAAACAGGAAGCCATCAAACTCATTTACGGCGACAACGACATCTTGTACCTGAGCATACACTCGCTGCATAAAATATCCAAATACAACGGGAAAGACGGCAAACCTCCAAAGATTTATAAACTCGGTTCAGGCGCATGGAAAGCACTCAAACAGAAAACCAAAACACGACTGAAACAGTTGGCTTTTGATTTGATTGCGCTCTATGCCAAACGAAAAATGCAAAAAGGCCACTCTTTTGCGCCGGATAGTTACCTGCAGCACGAATTGGAAGCTTCGTTTATCTATGAAGACACGCCGGATCAGTTTAAAGCTACACAAGATGTTAAGGCCGATATGGAAAGCGACCAATCGATGGACAGGCTTATTTGCGGCGATGTCGGTTTCGGGAAAACGGAAATTGCAATCCGCGCGGCTTTCAAAGCCGTTGACAACAGCAAGCAAGTGGCCGTGTTGGTGCCAACCACCATTTTGGCTTTTCAACACTACAAAACCTTTAGCGAAAGGTTGAAAGAGCTACCTGTTTCGGTGGATTATATGAACCGGTTCCGGACGGCAAAAGAGCGCAAAAAAACCTTGGAAGACTTGGCATCGGGAAAATTGGACATCGTCATCGGAACCCATCAACTCATCAGTAAAGAGGTTTTTTTTAAAGATTTGGGATTGTTAATCATCGATGAGGAACAGAAGTTTGGCGTGTCTGTCAAAGAGAAATTGAAAACCATCAAAGCCAACGTCGATACACTTACCTTGACCGCTACGCCGATTCCGCGAACGTTGCAGTTTTCGTTGATGGGCGCACGCGACTTATCGACCATCACCACGCCACCGCCCAACCGGTATCCTATCGAAACGCAGGTTGTCCGTTTTTCGGAAGAACTCATACGCGATGCGATACGCTATGAAATGGAGCGGGGCGGACAGGTTTTTTTTGTCAACAACCGCATCGAAAATATAAAAGAAGTTGCCGGATTGCTGCAACGCTTGGTGCCGGATGCAAAAATCGGCATCGGCCACGGGCAGATGGACGGTAAAAAGTTGGAAGCTTTGATGCTCGACTTTATGAATGGCAATTTTGATGTACTCATCTCGACATCGATTATCGAAAACGGATTGGACGTGCCAAATGCCAACACCATCATCGTGAACAACGCCAATCATTTCGGCATTTCCGATTTGCACCAGATACGCGGCCGCGTGGGGCGAAGCAACAAAAAAGCTTTTTGCTACCTCATCACGCCGCCACACCACATGATGACGGACGAGGCGCGAAAAAGGATGAATGCGTTGGAGCAGTTTTCAGATTTGGGTTCGGGCATCAACATCGCCATGAAAGATTTGGAAATCAGAGGTGCGGGTGATTTACTCGGAGCCGAACAAAGTGGTTTTATCAACGAAATGGGGTTTGAAACCTATCAGAAAATCTTGCAGGAAGCGGTGGAAGAACTTCGGGAAAACGAGTATAAAGAACTCTTTCAAACGGAAGAAAATGCGCAGGCCAAAGACTTCGTAAAAGAAGTGCAAATCGACACCGACTTTGAGCTGTTGTTTCCAGACGAATATGTCAACAGCGTTAGCGAGCGGGTGAACCTGTATCAACAATTGGCCGAAATCAAAGATGAAGAAGGCTTGGCTCAATTTGAAATTCAATTGGCAGACCGTTTCGGGCCGCTGCCAAAACAAGCGAAAGAACTGCTGTTGAGCATGAAAATAAAATGGCTTGCTACGCGGATGGGATTGGAAAAAGTGATTATGAAAAAAGGGGGATTGATTGGTTATTTTATCGCCGAACAAGACTCACCTTTCTACCAAACTACCGAATTTAGCAAACTGCTCCAAAACCTTTACCGTTTGGGCGACGCGACCGTCCAAGAAAAACAAACCCGCAACGGGCTTCGGCTACTGCTTACCATCGAAAAAGTGAAAAACCTCAAGCAGGCGTTGGGTCAAATGGAATTGTTGCAAAGTGAAATTTAGTGCTTGGAATCGGAATCAGGAATCAGGAACCTGGAAACAAAAATATCATATTTAGGTTAGCCCGTTGGGTGAAATTAATCTTTGATAGAATCTTAAAAATTCAAGTGTACCAAGGACAAGAATAACTTCATTAAATCAGATACTCGCACACTTCACTTTGAGTAGATAAACGTTTTGAGATGCAAGTTCGCAATCTATACCAAATATTAATTGAAATTTAATTGACGGCTTAAAGTATAACCGTGCTTTTTAACTAAATTTGATTGTTAATTTAACATCTCAATGCATGATTAAAAAATACTTTTTTCAACTTCTAATTGTTTATTTAATACCACTTTTCTCTTTAGCTCAATCTAATAAAATTGCACCCAAATTCAAAACTGAAAAAGAAGAAATCTTGTCATTTGAGCGAGGTTTTGGAATCGAGTTTCAATCCTTGTTGCTGTTCCCAACAAATTTTGATGAAGCCAACCCTGATTTGTTTGACATAAATACGGTATGGGGATTTGATGCGGTTGCCAAATATGCTCTTGATCCATATTTTCAGATTAGCGTAACAACCGGCTATGAAAAACTATCTCCCGTTGACATTTCATATATCCCGCTTACTTTCGGGTTGCGGGCTTACACAGACGAGTCGGTAAAAGCCGCTTATGTACACGCCGATTACGGAATTCATTTGGGTGATGTGGATGGTGCCGGATATATTTTTAGAGCGGGTTTGGGCTATCGCTATCCTATTTTTAAGCAATTTGCTGGAACCATAGAACTCACTTTTTCCATGCAAAATCTACAAAAAAATGTCATTGTCAATGAAGAAAAATATTATTTTTTCAGGGCTTTTGGTTTATCGGCAGGATTTGGAATTAACTAACACTAAACAAAAATTATGAATTTTAAAACGCTTTCAATCTGCCTTATTTTTATACTCTCCGGAAATTTTATTTTTTCCCAACAAGCCACAGTCGAAAAATCTATTTTCGGTGCGCAGACAGGTTTTTTGGGTGTGTGGAAAAACCACGAAGCGCGCTTAGCCCCAAAGTTCGCATTGAGAAGCGAAATTGGACTTGAAGCAGGCTATGCCGGTGGTTCATTTCAAAATGATATTTTCTTCTTCGCACCTACCCTCAAATTGGAGCCTCGCTATTATTACAATCTCCAAAAACGCTTGAACAAAGGCAAAAGCATCGCTAAAAACAGCGGCAACTTTCTGGCAATCAATATGGTTTATACACCGGATTGGTTTGTCATCAGCAGTTAATCGAATCTGCGTGTTGTGGAAACACTGTCGATTATTCCGAAATGGGGAATCCGCAGGTTGGTCGGCGAGCACTTCACCTATGAAGTCGGGATTGGAATTGGGTATCAATATTCTAATTATAAACAATTCGGCTTTTCTCAAAACGAAAGTGACGTGACCGGCGAATTGCACCTGAGAATCGGATATACTTTTTAGTATTATTGTCCGACTAAAAAATATTTCGTTCCTACGGAACTTTTTTATTAAAACGCAACTTCTTTTCTACCAACACATTGTCCCTAACAGGACTGTCCTGGGGGACTATATCTATTGTGATTCAAGTTTATTATTTTGTTTTAATCGGACAACAATCACTTTTTAAGAACCAAAAACGATTATTAATGGGAGCTTCCTTTAGTTCAAAAAACGGTTTCGACTGCGCTCAACCTGACAAGGATTTTTAAAAATTTGACAAGAACTAATTGACCAACCTATCAATAAGTTTTGAGTGTTAAGTGTTGAGTTTTGAATTGTGTTATATTTTTGATATAATGCGTATTAATCAGTATTTTACAACAACACCATCTTAGATTCCGTTATTTTCCCTTAACACACATTGGAGTCGAATTTTTGGCTAACTTATTTTCATGTCTTGCCTCTTGATTCTTTCTTCTTGAGTCTTCTCTCAACCTTACTTCATCGTTTTCAAATCTTTGATGATGCGGAAAGCAGAGTCGATTTGCTCGTCGTTCACCAAGATGGTAAACTCGTTGGTGGTAGAAATCACCTCGTTGAGTACGATCCCTTCCCAAGCCAACCGCTGAAAAATAAAGTAATAAATCCCCGGAACGATGATGTTTTCTTCGGGAAGTTTTACAGTGATGGAAGAAAGCCCTTCAGTTTTTTGGGTCAATTTTTCACCGACAAAGATAGACTCGACCAAACGGTTCATCGAGTTGCTCACCACGATATTGGTCTCGTTCACGCCGCGTGACGATGTGTAAAAAGCTTCTTTGTTTTTGTTGAGTTCCTTGATGAGTTCTGCTTGTTTGGCAAGGATGGAATCCGAAATCAAAAAAGTATAATCGGTCAAAGAAGAACGGACGGTAATCTCGCCAATGTTTTTCAGCACTTTCAGGATTTTGTGGTTGGTGCGGAAATCCAAATCGACCGACAATCTTTTGAGCGCCATCACCACGGCACCTTGCTTGACTTCTTTGCCCAACTCAGCTTCCAACTCGGGTAATATGTTGCGAGACAACGAAGTCAGGTTGATGATGCCTTGTGACAATGCACTCAATAAAAAAGGCTTGTTCTTGATGTATTCTTCAACGACGGATGAAATGGTTTTCATGGCAATACGGATAGAATTGTTAAACTTTCAATGTTATTGGCAGATTTAGTTGCAAAATGCAAACTTGCATGCAAAAATAAACAAAATATCAATATAAACTGTTAAAAATAACATTCTGTGATAAAAATTTATTCACTGCATGAAATAAAAAGCATCTTCGAGATGGTTAATCACCGGTGGTTTACTTTTGGAATAGATGATGGCGATGATGTCAAAACGGACTTTCACATCCAAATCTTTGGAAATCACGTAATGGTCAATCGCTTTGACGAGCAATTGGATTTTCTTTTTGCTTACAAAAGTTTCAGGGTCGCCATAATCGTTGCCGGTTCTTGATTTCACTTCAATGACGGCCAGAATATCGCGTTTTCTGGCGATGATATCGACCTCGGCTTTTTGAAAAAAATAGTTTTGTTCGACGATTTCGTAGCCGTTGGTTTTGAGAAAATCAACCGCTAATTGTTCACCGTTTTTGCCCAAGTCGTTGTGAGAAGCCATTTTTTTTAATTTTGAAAATTCACAACTCCGCCTTTTTGACTGACATCAAGCGAGATTTTCTTACCCAAAATCAAGGCATTGTTTTTGGGTAAATGCCCGGCCGGAAAATTAAACAGGATTGGGATGTCGCGCTCGCCGACGGCCTCCAAAATAATATCTTCGAGGCTTTTGCCAAACTCAGGTTCATTGGGCGTGATGTTTGAAAAATCCCCCACAATCAAACCGCTGATATGTTCAAAATAACCGTTTCTTTTCAGGCTGATTATCATCCGGTCGATGCGGTAAAGAGCTTCGCCTACATCTTCGATGAACAATATTTTGCCATGCGTGTCAATATTGGAAGGCGTGCCCAACACACTTGCTAAAATGGATAAATTTCCACCCACCAACACACCGCCAGCTTTCCCGACTCTGTTTTTTTCGGTTGTTGCGATTTCGTAATGCAATCTTTCCCCGAAAATTGCTTTCCGCAAAGATTCTACCGCCAATTCGTCGCGCAGGTCGTCCATTCCCGTTGCCATATTCGCATGTATGGTCTGAACACCTAGGTTGTGGATATGGTTGTGCAAAACGGTTATGTCTGAAAAGCCAATCACCCATTTCGGGTTTTTTAAAAATTTCGAGAAATTGATTTGATCGACGATACGGTTGGTGCCATAGCCTCCGCGTGCCGTCCAAATTGCTTTTACAGCTGGGTTGTCTAAAGCAAGTTGCAAATCAGACAAACGCGCATCATCCGGCCCTGCAAAATGACCCAAAGAATCAAAAACGTGTTTCCCGACCACCACTTCAAGCCCCCAATTTTGGGCTAGCTCCACTCCTCCGGCGATGGCATCGGCCGATTTCAGGACACTTGCGGGCGCAACAATCATCAGGGTGTCCCCTTTTTTTAAAAATTCCGGGGCATTAATATTTTTCATGGATTTGAAATGTTTTTGATGAACAAAATGCGGCTTTGAACTACATTGAAATAAAAACGAAGCAACAAAAAGAATGCAACTTAATTTTATTGGAAGAATCCTGTTTTTCATGTACGTAAAGTAAATCAATAATATTTGAAATGAAAAACGCATTTTTGTTTTTCTAACCGCAAGCTACCTTTTCTATTTTAATTCTAAAGAATTGTTAAATCTACCAAAACACTCTTCCCGATTATCCTATATTTGTTTGACAAACAAATCTGCTTCATGCTTGCTGACTGTATTCCCTTCAAACGTACCGGTTTTTTCTCTCCATTAATCCTCGATTACTTATCTCAGAATCTTGATTTGAAAGAATTTTACGGCAATTTTCCTTCGGTCGATAATTTCAAAAATCAATTTCAAACCAAAGAGAAAACCTATCAAAACAACCAACGGGCAACGTTGGTTTCCGTGCTCAAAAAACAATACCAATTGCTTGAAGTAAGTGAAGCTACAACCGCCAACATCGAGTCGTTGTCATCTTCCAAGACTTTCACGGTCACCACCGGGCATCAACTCAACCTTTTTGGCGGCCCGCTTTATTTTGTCTATAAAATTGCAACCACCCTTAATTTAGCTCGATTGTTAAACGAAAAATACACGGAATATCACGTAGTCCCGATTTTTTGGATGGCAACCGAAGACCACGATTTTGCAGAAATCAATTATTTTAATTTTCAAAATCAAAAAATATCGTGGAACAGGCCTTCAGGCGGTGCGGTGGGCAGTTTATCGACCGAAGGTTTACAAGCCGTTTCGGAGGTTTTTGAAGCAACCTTGGGGAAAGGTAAAAATGCTCGATTTTTAGCCGCTCTTTTCCAAAAAACATATCTTAAACACAACAAGCTCGCCGAGGCCACACGCTATTTCGTCAACGAACTTTTTAAAGAAACTGAATTGGTCATCATCGATGCGGATAATGCAGAATTCAAAAAAGAGTTTGTCCCGGTGATGGAAAAAGAGTTAATCGAGCACACCGCATTCGATAAGCTGTCTGAAACCAATGTAAAACTCAAATCTTTCGGCTATCACATACAGGTCAATCCCCGAAAAATCAATCTTTTTTATCTTCAAGAGAATCATCGCGGGAGAATCGAAAAAGACGAATCCAAAGGCCATTACCACGTGGATGGAACTGATTTTAGGTTTGATGAAACGCAAATATTATCCGAACTCCATACGCACCCGGAAAGATTCAGCCCAAACGCGCTCATGCGGCCTGTTTATCAGGAGTCTTTGCTTCCGAACTTGTGCTACATCGGCGGTGGCGGCGAGATTGCTTATTGGCTGCAATTGAAAAGTACTTTTGCGCAATTTGGCGTTACTTTTCCCATCGTCATGCTTCGCAATTCGGTCTTGCTGGTTTCAGACAAACAAGCGAAAAAGCTGCAAAATCTTGAAATTTCTTATGAAGATATATTTCTTTCATCACACGAATTGACCAACAAAAAAATAAAAGCTATTTCAGCTATCCCGATAGATTTTTCGACCCAAAAGCATCATCTCAAAAGTCAGTTTGAATCCTTGTACAAATTAGCCACGCAAACCGATGCGTCTTTTCTTGGTGCCGTAAAAGCACAAGAAGCCAAGCAAACAAAAGGCTTGGAAAACTTAGAAAAGAGGCTTTTAAAAGCCCAAAAAAGAAAACTGGAAGATGAAGTTAATCGATTAGAAAAATTGAAAGACGGACTTTTCCCCAACGGCGGTTTGCAAGAGCGAACTGTAAATTTTTCTGATTTTTACTTAGAATTAGGTGATGAAACGATTCCGTTGCTTTTATCTCAGCTGAATCCGCTTGATTTTCGTTTTGCGATAGTTGAAATATAAATTTAAACAACTATTTAAACATTTTCTATTGAAAAAAACTGCGAATCCCTTATCTAAGACAACACGGACTTACCGGAATATCCACAAGTGGATTGCGCTACCGACTTTTGCATTCTTATTCATCATCGGCACGACAGGCTTGCTTTTGGGCTGGAAAAAACAACTTCAATTGCTGCCTAAAACTCATAACGGGCAAACCCTGAATTCCGAAAAATGGCTGCATACAGACAGTATTTACAAAAGGGCAGCTTATTATTCGAAAGAGGTTCTTAAGAAAGACGCAAGCATCGACAGAATGGACATTAGGCCGTCAAAAGGGGTTGTCAAAATTTTGTTTGAGAACCATTTTACTGAGTTGCAACTAGATTTAGCTACCGGCGAGGTGCTTTCCGTTTCCAACCGGACATCCGACTTTATCGAAAAATTGCACGACGGTTCCATCATCGATTATTATATCGGCACGCCAAACGACGAAGTCAAACTCTTTTACACCTCCAGTGTTTCCGTTGGTTTGATTTTGCTCTCTTTCACCGGATTTTGGCTTTGGTACAACCCCAAACGTATCCGAAAACAGAAACATTCACTCAATTAATTTGGAATTAACATCTCTTTAAGAAACTTAGATTAGGATTTAAGTATTTTTATATCACTAAATAACCAATCCCTTCATTATGACTAAGTTTCTTCGAGTACTCGTTTTCCTATTGGCCGTCTTACCTGTTTTTGGGCAAAAAGCTGATATGGAATTGTTTAAAAATTACAAAGCGCGAAACATTGGCCCGGCAGGTATGAGCGGTCGTGTGACCGCCATTGATGCAGTTCATGCCGACCCCGATATTATCTATGCGGGAACAGCTTCCGGCGGATTGTGGAAATCTGACAACGGCGGTATCGCGTGGAAACCTGTTTTTGAAAAAGAGGCAACCGCTTCCATCGGAGCTGTCGCCATTCAGCAATCAAACCCCAGCGTAGTATGGGTAGGCACCGGCGAAGGCAATCCGCGAAACAGCCTCAACGGCGGTTATGGCATCTACAAATCGCTCGATGCTGGAAAATCATGGAAACTCATGGGTCTTGAGAAAACCCGTCACATCCACCGGGTCATAGTCGACCCAACAAATCCGGATGTTGTCTATGTAGCCGCCATCGGCTCACCTTGGGGAGAACACCCTGAAAGAGGGATTTATAAAACCACCGATGGAGGTAAAACATGGAATAAAATACTTTTTGTCAACAACAAAACGGGTGCTGCCGATCTGATCATGGATCCGACCAATCCCAACAAATTGATTGCTGCGATGTGGGAACACAAACGCGAACCTTGGTTTTTCAATTCGGGTGGCTCCGGTTCGGGCTTGTACGTAACTTACGATGGTGGCAAAAACTGGGAAAAACGGACATACAAAGATGGGCTTCCCGAAGGTGATTTGGGCAGAATCGGCTTAGCCATTTCTGCAAGCAATACCGATGTGGTTTATGCCCTGGTGGAAGCTAAGAAAAACGGGCTTTACAAATCGAAAGACGGCGGATTCAAATGGGGAAAAGTGAATGACAAAGAAGAAGCCGGCGACCGCCCCTTCTACTACTCAGAAATTTATGTCAATCCGCGAAATGAGAATCTGTTGTACTCAGTATTTACCTTTGTCAACGTGAGCGATGACGGCGGAAAATCATTTAAAGCCTTAATGCCTGCTTATGGGACTTCCAACGGTGTGCATCCGGATCACCACGCTTTCTATATTAACCCCTACAATCCTCAATTGATGATTGATGGAAACGACGGTGGGATGAACATCACCCGCGATGGTGGCAAAACCTGGCGGTTCATCGGCAACTTACCGGTCGGACAGTTTTACCACGTCCATGTTGACAACGAATTCCCTTACAATATTTATGGCGGCATGCAGGACAATGGCTCTTGGGGCGGTCCGGCCTATGTGTGGAAAGAACAAGGTATCCGAAATTCTTATTTCCAAGAATTGGCTTTCGGCGATGGTTTTGACGTAGTGCCCGACCCAGATGATTCACGTTACGGTTATGCCATGTCGCAACAAGGGAATGTAGTGCGATATGACAAAAAAACAGGCCGAAGCGAGTTCATCAAGCCAACCCATCCCGACTCGAAAATGCTTCTTCGGTTCAATTGGAACTCGGCCATCAGTCAAGACCCATTTGACAACAACACCCTTTATTTCGGCAGCCAATTTGTTCACAAAAGCACCGATAAAGGAAAAACGTGGACGGTCATTTCTCCCGATTTGACGACCAACGACCCGGCAAAACAAAAACAATCGGAAAGCGGCGGACTGACTATGGATGCGACCGGAGCGGAAAACCATACCACCATTTTGGCTATTGAACCTTCCAAGGTAAAAAAAGGTGTTATTTGGGTAGGTACCGATGACGGCAATGTGCAAATTACCCAAGACGGAGGCAACACTTGGGACAATGTAGCCAAAAACATCAAAGGGCTTCCGGTTGGGAGTTGGATTCCGCAAGTCAAAGCTTCAATTAAGAACCCGGGGGAAGCCTTGCTCGTAGCCAATGATTACAGAAGATTCAATTATACAGCCTACGCCTTTCGTACCAAAGATTTCGGAAAAACATGGGAGCGCATAGCGGATGATAACCAAATCAAAAGTTATGTGTTGAGTATTATTGAAGACACCGAAAACCCGAATTTGATTTTTTTAGGTGCGGATGACGGTTTGTACGTGAGTTTTGATGCAGGGAAAAACTGGAACAAATGGACTGCCGGGTTTCCAACCGTAACCGCCATGGATTTGACCATCCAACCGCGCGAACAAGATCTGGCCATCGGAACTTTTGGGCGTGCATTTTATATCTTGGATGATATCCGGCCCTTGCGAGCCATTGCACAAGACAACAGCATATTGAATAGAAACATCAAACTTTTTGAACCACCAACGGCGTATCTGGCAACCTATCAGCAACCTTCCGGTAGCCGGTTTGGAGCCGATGCCGAATTTAACGGTGAAAACCGGCCTTCGGGAGCTATGATTGCATATTTTTTTAAAAGTAAAGATACCCAATCAACCGAAAAAAAGGAAGAAGAAGTCAAAGACAATAAACCCAAAAAAGACTCCATTCAGTTGGATATCTATGATGGCGACCGCCTGATAAGAACCCTCAAGCAAGTTGTGCCGGAAGACAACGGTTTGCAACGCATCTATTGGCGCTTGGATGAAAAATCGGCAGACAGGCCTTCAAGAACAATCCGTAAAAGCGGTCGTGAAATTGGTGGGCAAGAGGTATTGCCCGGCACTTATAAACTCAAAATCACTTACCAAGGCCAATCGGATGAAACTACCGTCAAGGTGAAATCCGATCCGCGGTTGAATCCTTCCTTAGCCGATTTGAAAAGTAAATACGATGCGGCTAAATTGCTCGATGGATTTTTGGAATCTGCCGCCAAAGCAACTAAACAATTAGCAGAAAGCAGGCAAACAGCAGATGACCTTCAGAAAGATTTCACCAAAGCGGACAAAGAAAAATACAAAGAAGAAATCCAATCGAGCAAGGAAATCACCAAAAAAATTGACGGACTCCTTGATCTGTATTTTGGCAAAGAAGACAAACGACAAGGAATTGTGCGAAGTCCCATACCCAACGTGACCAACCGGATTTTTGGTGCGAGCCGCTACATCAGAAGCCGAGAAGGTGCCATGACGGCAACCGAACAAAGATTGATCGATCAGGCCAAAGACGAACTCAACCAAGCATTGGATAAAACAAATGCTTTTTTTGAAACCGATTGGGTGAATTACAAAAATTTTGTGAAAGAAAAATTACCTTCGCCTTTTAAAGAAATTCAAATCATCAATAAAAAATAACCTAAACATTCAAATTATGGCTAAAGGTCAAGATGTCCGCAAAAACGTGAAAAAAGAACCATTGAAAACACCCAAAGAAAAGAAAGAAGAAAAAAGATTGAAGAAAAACAAGCGGGAGTAAACCAACTACCACGTTATTAAAACCATCCCTAAAGCATCTTATGGGGTGGTTTTTGTAATTTTTGCGCAGTCTTTTTTCTGTTGCTGTAAAGTTTTAATACGATTTACCTTTTGAAAAAAACAATCATTATAGTCTTTTTTTTTGGACAAATACTAACTTTGCTCAAGAAACTGGCAAAGACAGATTGGGGACATGGCTCTTGCTAAATGTAAGAAGCCAGATTTCTGAAAAATTCAGTACCAACTTGATTCTCCAAAAACGATATCACGAATTTATAGAGAATGAACAAATTGCCTTCGGGTTGTTTGGCATTAATTATTTGATTAGTCGAAAAATGACTGTTACAGCGGGTTATGGATATTTTGAAAGCAAACCATTCTTCAAACCCGATAATTTTTCAACGACCTATGAAAACCGGATATACGAACAATTTTCTTATAACGAGAAAATAAAAAGGCTGCAAATCAATCAGCGATTTCGTTTGGAACAACGCTGGATAAACCGAGCGGGAAATACCGACTTTAAATCGCGGTTCAGAACGCGGCTTTGGCTTCGTTATCCGATAAATCATAAAGAAATGGTTTCGAACACCCTGTTTTTGACTTCATTTGATGAAATCATGTTTAATCTTCAAGGAGATGCCTTCAATCAAAACCGACTTTTTGGTGGATTAGGCTATCAAGTAAATAAAGACATCCGCTTTGAATCCGGGTATTTAAAAAACTATTTGAGAGGTCGTAACTTTGATCGCATTTGGTTGATGCTTTTTATCAATACCGATTTGCGGAAAGTGTTTAAAAAAAGCAAATAAAAGGCTCTTAAAGTTTTCATAAATATTTTAACTTAAACAAAAATTAATTTCGATTCCTTCTTATTCTGTACTTTAATTGATAATTTAGCCCTAAATTAAAACCTAATAAAAATGAAAAAAGCAATTTTTCTAAGTACTGTGTTGCTTGTAACGCTGACAACTGCCTGCAAAAATGATAAGAAAACCGGAGAGACGGAAGAAGTCACCACGGTAGAAACTCCCGATGCCGTAAAACCCAAAAAAGTAGAAGTTCACATCAATCCGACCACTGGAAATGCGATGGTTGGACACGCAACTTTTGCGGAAGCCGACGGCAAAGTGAAACTACACGTGATGTTTGAAGGATTGACTCCCGGCGATCACGCCATTCACATTCACGATGTGGCCGACTGTTCATCCGGTGATGGAAAATCTGCCGGTGGGCACTGGAACCCCACCAACGTTGACCATGGAAAATGGATGGAAGGAATGGCGCATCATGCCGGAGATATAGGAAACTTTACAGCCGATGCGGATGGCAAAGCTACCCTCGATTTCGAAACCGACAAATGGTGCATCGGATGTGATGACGCGACCAAAAATATTCTTGGCCACGGCCTGATTGTACACGCTGACCCCGATGATTTTACCACCCAACCTACCGGAAATGCCGGCGGAAGAGTCGGTTGTGGAGAAATTAAGTAAAAGAAAACCAAGACATGATATTTTTTCTGAGTATTGATTCAGATCCTGATTATCATATCCTTTAAGTTTAATCCTACCGTGGATTTTACTAAATCTTACAGAAAAGCTAATCTATTGATGTTGCATCAAGGATTGGCTTTCTTTGTCTGTTGATATTTATTCTTTTTATTGTTAAGGTTCGCCTGACGGGCAGTTGGAATTCGTCAATCAAGATTTCATCCCTCCTGGGGTTATGGCTTATTTCCTAATGAAAATCAATATGTTAAACCATTCAGGCAGTTTTGAAGTGTGGTCTATTTTCATAGCTCAAGATTTAAGCCTTGGGCTACGATTTGTTATCCTTTTTAGATTTTTATTGTATTTAAGTCAGCAAGTTCCTTCATCATTTTTTAGCATTTGGCCTTTGTATATCTAGTTTTATAGTTTCCATCTGTTGCAATTAAATAGTTGTTTTAGAAGTCACCTTGAATATAAAAATTTTATCGGGGTAGGCGTAGCTTCAAAACACACCCTTTTCAATGTGACAAAATGAGGTTTTGCTATGCCGTATCTCGTTTTATAAAACCCCCACTTCTTTCATGCATCGTTTCATCGATTGATAAGTTCTTTCGATGTCATTGTCCAGCCCAATTGAAAAGCGTATTAATCCTTCCGAAAGACCCATCTGTTTTTGATCCTCTTCGGGAATTTCGGAAGAGGTGGAAGCTCCCGGCGAACTGAAAAGCGTTTTATAAAAGCCCAAACTTACCGCGAGGTAACCCAAGTTTTGTTTTTGCATCAGCTCCATCAGTTCGTTGGCTTTTTGAGAAGTTTTCACATCGATGGTCATCATTCCGCCATAGCCGTATTCTTCATTCATCATTTTTTTGAAAGTCGGGTGGCTCATGTGGCTTTCTAAGCCCGGATAGACGACTTTGAGCCCGTCTTTTTCAAATTTCTTTGCCAAGTAAAAAGCGTTGTGGCCGTGTTGTTTGATCCGAACGTGCAAAGTCCGCAAGTTTTTGAGGATACTTGCTGCCCGGAGGCTGTCCATTGTTGGTCCCAACAGCATATTGGCTCCATCGTTGACGCTCCGCAGTTGATCGATAAATGCCTGACTGGCACAAGTGACACCGCCAACGGCATCGCTGCTTCCGTTGATGAATTTAGTCAGGCTGTGAAGAACCACGTCCACGCCAAATTTAGCCGGCGCAATACTCAAAGGTGAAAAAGTATTGTCAACTACCAAAGGCAATTTGTGTTTTTTGGCGATTTTGGATAAAGACTCAAGGTCTGCCACTTCCAGCAGCGGATTGCTCACAGACTCACAATACAGTAGCTTGGTGTTTGGTTTGATGGCTGCTTCCACTTTTTTTAAGTCTAAAATATTGACAAAGGAAGTTTGAATGTTCAACTTGCTCAGGAAATTTTTCATAAAAGCGTACGTCCCACCGTAAATCGTCCGGCTGGAGACGATGTGGTCGCCCGCTTGGCAGAGTTGCAACAGTACGCCGGTGATAGCACCCATTCCGGAGGCTGTTACATTCGCAGTTTCTGTTCCTTCCATGGCTGCTAATGCCTGGCCCAGATAGAGGTTACTCGGCGATGAATGGCGGGTGTACAAATAACAGCCTTCCATTTTTCCTTCAAAAGTGTCGAACATGCTTTTGGCGGATAGAAAAGTGTAGGTAGATGAATCGGAGATGGACGGGTTGACGCCACCAAATTCCCCGAAATATTGCAGGTCTTGAATGTTGTCGGCAGGATGAAAAGGTTTCATGAAGTTTGATTTTATGATAAATATCAAGTCAAATATCTTATTATTTAGTTTTAAAATCTGTTAAATATTCATATTGTAGAACATTATATTAATTATGTAAATATTATAAGAAAATAAATCTAAATTTGCCTCTTGATTTGGATTAGTTTAGAAAATTTATTGGAGACAACTTATGATTTTAGATGACACCGACAGAAAGTTATTAAACCTACTTCAGGCTGATGCAAAAAAAACGATCAAGGAACTTTCTATGCGTTTAGAACTGTCTTCGACGGCGGTGTATGAAAGAATTAAAAAATTAGAAAGGGAAGGGGTAATTTCAAGTTATGTTGCCCTGTTAGACCGGAAAAAAATTAGCAAAGGCTTCGTGGTTTTTTGCCACATCAAACTCGTACAGCACACCAAAGAGTACCTGACAAAATTTGAAAGTGAAGTGGTTTTGTTAAATGAGGTTTTGGAGTGTTTCCACGTGAGCGGCGACTACGATTATATTTTGAAAATAAGTGTCGGCAGTATGGAAGAATACCGGAATTTTATGGTTACCAAATTGACTACTTTGCAACACATTGGCAGCACACATAGTTCGTTTATGATCAGCGAAGTTAAAAACACGACGGCTTTTTCGATGGGAGTTTAGATAATTTGAAAATTGACACATTCACATTTCCACATTTTCAAATCAGTACATTTCAAAATCGCTACATTTTCAAATAGTTACATTTTCAAATTAGTGATTACTTTGTATTTCTTCCCATTGCTCCATCAGGCTTGCGAGGCGGGTTTGTTTTTTCTCCAATTCTTCGAAATCATGCTGGTTCAACGCACGTCCCTGTTCTTGCGCCGAAGCAATTTTTTTGTTTAACGAGGCGATTCCATTTTCTAATTGTTCAATTTCCCCTTCGATGTTTTGCAGCTGTTTCTGCTGTTTTTTTTGCTCTTTTTGCGCTTCGGAATCGACAGGCTGTGCCTTAATGGATTTTATCTTTTGGGGTGCAGCCACTTTTTTCAGTTCTATCTCTCTGAAATCTGCCGCTTTGCGTTGTTCGAGGAAGAAGTTGATATCCCCCAAATATTCTTTGATTTTAAGGTCTTTAAATTCATAGACTTTATTGGTCAGTCCTTGTAAAAAATCGCGGTCATGGGAAATGAGTATCAAGGTACCGTCAAATTTTTGTAGCGCTTGTTTTAATACGTTTTTCGATTTGATGTCCAAGTGGTTGGTGGGTTCGTCCATCACCAACACATTGATGGGCTGCAGAAGCATCTTGCACAGTGCCAACCTGTTTCTTTCGCCACCCGAAAGAACTTTTACTTTTTTCTCTACTTCATCGCCTCTGAAGAGAAATGCGCCCAGCATGTCGCGCACCCTGCTCCGATTAGAATCTGTTGCGGCATGTTCCATGGTTTCGAGCAAGGTAATTTCGCCATCCAAATATTCTGCTTGATTCTGTGCAAAATACCCGATATGTACATTGTGGCCCAGCTTTGAAGTGCCTTTGTGCGATATTTCATTTACGATAATCTTGGCAAAAGTCGATTTTCCCATGCCGTTTTGACCCACAAAAGCCGTTTTGCTCCCGCGCTCAATCAAGATACTGACATCCTCCAAAACCTGATTATCACCATAACTCTTGCCTACATGATTGGCTTCAACCACCACCCGACCCGGTTGAACAGATACCGAAAACCGAATGTTCATCACACTGTTATCTTCCTCGTCCACCTCGATGCGGTCTATTTTATCCAATTTTTTAATCAGCGATTGTGCCATAGAAGCTTTGGAAGCTTTGGCTCGGAATTTTTCTATCAATTTCTCCGTTTGCTGAATTTGCTTATCTTGATTTTTTTGCGAATTGAGCTGTAGTTGGCGGATTTCTTGTCGCAGGATCAGATATTCCGAATAGGGTTTGTTGTAATCGTAAATCCTTCCCAGCGATATTTCGATGGTTCGGTTGGTCACGTTGTCCAAAAACATTTTGTCGTGTGAAACGATGACAACTACGCCCGAAAAATTTTTCAAAAATTGTTCCAACCAAATAATCGATTCGATGTCTAAGTGGTTGGTCGGCTCATCTAAAAGCAGTACATCATTTTTCTGAAGCAAGAGTTTGGCCAACTCTATACGCATGCGCCACCCGCCTGAAAAAGTGTCGGTAATTTTTTCGAAATCAGTTCGTTTGAAACCCAGTCCCAGCAAAATACGTTCGGCATCGCCTTCGTAGTTATATCCCCCGATGAGGTCGAAACGGTGAGTAAAATCGCTTAAATCGACCATTAGCTGATGATATCCTTCACTTTCATAATCGGTTCGACTGACGAGCTGCTCATTGATGTAGTGCAATTTTTGTTCGATGGATTTGATTTCCGTGAAAGCCTGGTAGGCTTCTTCGAGAACAGTTCTTCCGGGAACAAAATCGATGTCTTGTCGCAGGAATCCCATTCTGAGTGATTTATCGGTAGCAATTGCACCCCCGTCGGGTGCAAAATCGCCTGCCAAAACTTTCAGGAGGGTCGATTTACCTGCGCCATTTTTACCGACCAAACCCACGCGGTCTCCGGCATCTAACTTAAAAGTGATTCCCTCAAAAAGGTTTGTTCCCGAAAAGGAAACGGTCAGGTTGTGTACGTTGAGCATTTTATGTGACTGATGTTACACGATTGGTTTTTAAAAAGACTATTTTTGCAAACCGAAAAACGTGATTTTAAATTTTTTTGCAAATGTTAAAAAAAGGGACGAAACTAAATAGCATTTTAACAGGAAGTTGTCCGAAATGTCAAAATGAGTCGATGTATGAGGACAACAATCCATATCATTTGTCTGAAACTTTGAAAATGCGTAAGAAGTGTAGTCATTGTCATTTGAAATACATGATAGAGCCCTCTTTTTTTTATGGTTCTATGTATGTGAGTTACGCAGTTGGCGTGGCGATTGCAACGGCTATTTTTGTTATTACTTTTTTAATATTGGGCTTGTCGTTATTGACTTCATTTATTTCAATTTTTGTTGGGATGATTGTCCTACTGCCTTTTATTTTAAGGGTTTCAAGAAATATTTGGATTAATATATTTATAAAATACCAGGGAGATTAATCTCGCTTCAGTCGTTTTTCGTATCTTCTGATATCTATTTCTTTGTCTAGGGGTATATCAAACAACAAATAACAATACAAGTTTTTTGCCATAGATGGTGCTAGCAATACGCCGCGCGTACCCATTCCGTTTAACAACGCCAATCTGGTTTGTATCGGATGTTTACCAAGTAATGGCCTTCGGTCAAGCACGGTAGGCCTGAAACCGAGAAAGTGGTCTTCAACCGTAAATTCGCAATCTACCATTGTTTTTAATTTTGAAATGATAAGATTTTTAGACTCAGCAGTAGGCAATCGGTTGGTGAATTGGTGATCGTAGGTAGTTCCTGCCAAATAGCGATCCTTCTTGATTGGGATAATAAAAATCGGACCTTTCAATATTTTTTCGAGTTGTAGCCCGGGTGCGAATATCTGAAGCAGTTCGCCCTTGTTTTCTATCAATGGCAGATAATTGAAAAATGGGTTTTTGAGCAGACCGCAGCCTTCGCAAAACACGACAAACCGATATACTTTATTATGGTAAATAACGCCATAGGAAGTGTGTTTTATGTTGGTATATTCGATTTTCTCTTGAACCAACAGTTGTTTTGACCTCAGATAATCTGCATAGGCTATAAGCAGTTTGCCTGTGTCTATTCGTCCGGTATGTTTCACTTTTCCAAAACCAAATTCTGCAAGGATGTGCGGATTGTCATTTAAAAGCACTTCTGAATCGAGGAATTCTTTCAGGGTTTCTTTTTGACTGGCTTCTTTCCAAAGCTCTCCCTCTCGAGCGTTTGCCAATTTTCTCAGTACGGGCAATTTATAATCCAATTGCGTTTGCAATTTCTGTTCCAATCGCGTGTAAAAGGTAAGGGCTGTTTTTGATTGCTCGGTAGCGTTCCAAATAGGCGTGAATTTTTTTAGCACGACAGGGTTGTAAAGGCCTCCGGCTACGGTCGATGCACTCGCGTCAGTTCCTTTTTCATAAACCAAAAAAGAATGCCCCCCGGCTTCTAATTGTTCACAAAAAGAGATACCCGAAAGGCCGAGCCCAACGATTAGAAAGTCAAACTTTTTCATAAAAAAACCCTCGTTTTTGGCAAGGGTCAAAGGTAGTCTTTATTTTGCGGAACTAATAATTCCACATATCCATTTCGATGTTTCGGACGCTTTCTTTGATGCGATCCGATTCGAGTAGTTGCATCAGTGCATTGTCTGTTACATAGTCTTTTACGTTTCTGTTCCCATACATATTATCTTCCCGATAAATAATGCCATTGAATCTTCGAGAAATCAACAAACGGTCAAAATCAAACGGGCTGGCGGTGTTATCACCATTGAATACTTTGGCTTGGTGTAGCGTTTCGCGTGCACTCGGGTACCAGACCCAAAACAATTCGACCAACGAAGTTTCCGAATCGTCATTCAAAAAATTTACGTCCGCTGAAACAGGTGCAATTCCAAGAATTCTGTATTTAAGTTCGCCCAAGCGTTTGTCGAAATACCAAATTCCTTTGATATGGTATTCTTCTATATTGTAAGAAGTAATCTCTTTTTTGTCAATATATTCGGCAGACAATGCTTCTCCCGCATTAATCTGTTCCTTACCCAAGTCGGTGGTGTCAATGGCTGTCAAAGTTTTCAAAATATCATCGTAAGACAATCTTTCTTTAAAATAACTGTCCACATAAACATCGGCAATGGTTCCTTCTTTGATGCCATCGAGCATTACATTGAAGAGGGATTTCCTAGAAGGATCCATGTTTACGGAATCAACGGGGAAATAGTATGGGAAGTTTACACGTTCATCCAAATCGACAATTTCCCAAACGGTTTTGGACCAAAGCACATCGCGGTTGTCGATGTAGCCAAAATCGAGGGGCTTATAATCTTCCATATTATCCAATTCTTGCATCATCTGAGCCTCCTCGGGTGTGTAGGCATTGAGAAGATGAGCTTGCGCAATCAGGGCATTTCCTGAAAGCAGAAGCAAACAAAAACAAATCGATTTCTTTAGCACATTCATGGCATGAGTTTTTTAGTTTGTCAACTCGATCAATACAGGCGAAATCTTTTTAAGCAAGTATGAACTGTTGCCGGCCAAATTGGCCTGTATATCAAAAATTTGTACGATATCGCCTTTAACGGCTCTGCTCAAAGCACTTTTAGCGCGTGCATCGAGTTTGTTTCCGGCAACCTGAATAGTAGGTTGGCTCGGCACTTTGAACTTGAACCCGGTTACATTGAGGGTTAAATCAAAGTCAAAGTCAAAAAGCTGAGCACCAATAGTTGAAATTTCAAGGCTGTTGCGTTGCATTTGGACATTGCCATCCTCGCCTCGGATGGTTCCGGTTGGGCGTGGGATGTCTTTGATCCTAAACTCTTTTGAGGTCGGGATTTTTTGACCGTCTATTTCGCCAACCACGTTGATGGTTACCGCCCTGCCTGCCCCAGGGCGCATGACGTATGCAGAACCACTGACGCGATTGAGACCTGTCGCATTAGCGTTAATTTTGTTTGCTGCAATCCCGGCTATGGAAATAGTCATAGGGTTGTCAACCCCACGGTAAACAACGTTCATTTTGTCTGCAGAGATAATCGCTTCTTTTGGTTTTTCTATGACCGAATATATCTGGTCAACTGAAACTTTAGCCTCTTTTCCATCTTGTTGAAAAAACAAGGTGCCGGTTATTTTGTGGTCACCTGCATTTCCGGATGGAACTTTCAATTGTACAATACCCCCTCTTAAAACAAAGTCTCTGTCTTTTACCAAAGGCCTTCCATCTAACAAAATTTCTACCCTGTCAGGTTGAGAAACACTATCTATCTTACCGACTACAATTTCACCATTAAAAGTCTCACCTTGGTAGTATGCTGATTTTTTGCTGTCAAGCAGTGTTTTAAAGTTGTTTAAATCGACTTGCTCTGTCAATTCGCCTTGCAACATTCTTGACAAGATTTGGTACTCCGCATTTTTGGCATCGGCCTGAAGCTGAGAAAACTTGGCAATGGAAGCTATCAAAGGAAATCCCTTGTAGTGATAAGACAGGTATTCGATTTTTTTTCCATCCCTGTTTGGTACAGTTTCGGTAGAAAATTTTTTGTTAATATCAGCTTGAATATCCGGATAGTTTTCGCCCAATATGGAAGCTACGCCGTTCTTGTAGTCAGCCATTTTTTGTAAGAATTCCTTTCCTTTTTTTTCGAGCCGGTCGCCGTTAAAGAATCGTTCGTCCAAAAAGTTGGCTTTGTCCATCACCTCATAATCTTTTGGATCTTTGACCGTTTTTTTAGCAGCTATTTTTAGATTTTCAATGTAATCGTTAAATTCATCTGTCAGTACATTTATCTTTTTTGATTTATCTCTTAAACCTGCGTATTTAGCGGGTTGTTCTTGCGCTTTGAGTTCCAATCCGGCCATAAAAATATCGTTGCGCGAAGAAGTTGCCGTATTGGATTCTTCCAGTCGTTCGTTCATCACGCCAAAAGCCGAAATGACTTCTTTTGATACGTTGAGTGCCAACATGGCGATGAAAACCAGATACATGAGGTTAATCATCTTTTGCCTTGGTGATAGTTTAGCTGATGCCATTCTTTAGTTTTTTGTTTAATAAATTGATTTAATAAAACCCTAATGGAATGGTTTAATTTTTACTGTTCATAGCCGATAGCATACCGCCGTAAACAGAATTCAGCGAAGATAGATTGGCCGTGAGTGATTGCAATTGGTTTTTGAGTTTGTCGGCATTTTCGACAACCTCATCGTTGATAACCGCTTGTCTGCTGGCACTTTCGAGTTGTACTTTATACAGGCTGTTGAGCGATTCCATTTGCGCGGCAGCCAAAGAAAGTTCTTCACTGTATCGCTTGGTAGCATTCATAGAATCCGCGGTAGGGGCGATTTGCCTTGCCGCACCTTCAAAGTTGCGGATGCTGTTTCCCAAACTCTCTATCAGGTTGGAATCGAGGTTGGCATCTTTCATGATTTTGTCTAATTTTTGAGAAAGCATACCTTGTGCGTCTTTAGGCTCATCGCTTTTCTTACCTGTTTTAGCTAATTCTGGGTAAACGATTGACCAGTCGTATTCTTCGTCAACAGAATCAATAGCCGAAAGTGCAAATACGCCTGCTTCGACAACCAATCCGAAGGTAAGCATCAAGCCTCCTGTTAAAAATCCAAATTCAAAGTGTTGGATTTTGAAAAGTGCACCGAGAATAACCACAGCGGCACCCATGCCGTAAACGAAATTCATTTGTTGTTTTGAAAGTAAAGCCATGATAATAAAAATTTGATGGTTAATTAGTTATTTTAATATGATTGAAAAATTATTTTCCTTTTTTGCGCATTCTGGTTTGCGGACCGAATGCATTGGTGCTTTGCCCGTTGTAGTCTTGCACAGTCCTAAATCCGATGTAGCTGCGGGCGGAGTCGGCATACTCGTAATCACGGGTATTAACTTGGAGAAAATAGGCAACGTCTTTCCATGATCCTCCGCGAATTACTTTTCTGGGATTGGAAGAATCAGTGAGATTGGGGTTCATCGAAGAAACTAATTCATACGAAAATTCATCATAAGTAGAGTTAGTCCATTCTGAAACATTCCCCGCCATATTGTAAAGATTGTAGTCATTTGGTTTATAAGATTTTGCTTCCACGGTATAAAGCGCATCGTCTGCGGCATAATCTCCTCTGAGTGGCTTGAAGTTCGCATAAAAACAGTTGCGGTCATTTTTGGTATAAGGCCCACCCCAAGGATAAGCGGCTCCATCCAAACCGCCACGGGCAGCATATTCCCATTCAGCTTCTGTCGGGAGACGAAAGTCTGTTACCAAGGGCAACCTGCGCCTTCTTTGGTATTCGTTTTTGTTGTTGGTACGCCATGCGGCAAATGCTTTGGCTTGTTTCCAAGTTACCCCGACAACCGGGTAATCGCTGTATGCATCATGCCAAAAATAGTCATTGTGCATGGGTTCGTTGTAAGAAAAGTTAAAGTCTCGAATCCAAACAGTCGTGTCGGGATAAATTTTGACAACTTCTTTTTTGATATAATCTTTTCTGGAGCCTTTGGCTTTGGCAGCAGCTTCTATGTCCATCCATGTGTAAGCATAACTGATTTTGTCCCAATTGATGGTTCTTTTGCCATTGAAAATCTCTTCTTCAGGCAAATAAAGAGAATCCATAATTTCAGCATAATGCTCATCCGGATAATCAGAAGTTTTCCAGTCAAGTTCAATCTTTTTATTTAATCTTCTGCCTTCGTATCCGGTTTCGCCCATACCGGAATAGTTTTTTAGCCGGTATTTTTCGTAAACGGATAAATCAGTAGTGTCCACATCGCCAAAACCGTACCGTGCAACCGGGTTGGCCTTGGCATCAGTATAGCCCAATTCATCAACCAGCACAGCCAATTTGTAACGAACAATAGAGTCTCTCACACTGTTTACAAACTGGCGGTACTCACTGTTGGTAATTTCAGTCTCGTCCATGTAGAACGAACGGACAGTTACAGTTTTAAGCGGCGCATCCGAAACGCCTGAAATATCCTCGTTTGCTTTACCCATCGTAAATGCTCCGCCGGGTACCAAGGTCATGCCGAAAGGCTTTTCCGGATACCATTTTTTTCCTTTGTCGCCAACTAATTCGCCCTTGTCATTTTTCTTACAACCGACGGCACAAATCAAAAGCATTGTAGTTAATAAAACCTTTTTCATATTACAGTTTATGTTAGCAGCAGTATTTTGGGTGTAAACCTATCTATTTATTTTGTTATTAACAATATTTCAACAAAAATATTTTATCCGGTTAAAAATTTAATTGTCTAAAATTTTTTAAACGCACGCCACCATCTTTCTGGGACAATATTGTTGCAGGCATCTAAATAATCTTGGTGCTGACAGGGTATTAACGAGTTTCTTTGCCATTTATTATTTATTTCTTTCAATGGTACTTCCATCCACCACCTTCCGCTTTTTGGGCTTTGGTAAAATACCATTTCTCCGCTCTCCTGCGGAACGATAAATTTTTTGTAATGACGGCGTGTAGTGAAGGGAAAATCGTTTGATCTGAAATTGAACCCTTCCATGAAATACCAGATCATTTGTGCTGTCAAGTTTTCACTTATTGAGTTGAAAGAAGCAGGCTGCAGCTCGTAGATGCCGAATGAGCTCACTTTATCGCTGATACCTGCATATCTGCATAGTGCACATATTTCTGTTCCTTCGAAACCATTGGGTTGGTGAAGCGAGGCAAATCCGACTTCGTTGCTTTTGATGCAATTAAAATCGATACAGACCAAATCGGCATCACGCAATACAGGTTCTGCCAAAGTAATGTCCGACTTAATTTCGCCCAATCGATAGGTTTCGAAATGCAAACTCTCCATCAGGTCGGCCTCTTCTATCGGGTTAAGGTATGATTGGTAGCCCAAATTGGCATAATTAAATAGGTGAATGGGTTTTTCAACGACCATTTTACCCGCAAACGAATGTCCGTCAAGCGGTTGAGAAGCGTCGCCAAGATCAAAACGGTGATCTATGTTGACCACATTCACTAAATGTTCCAAACTTTCGTAGGCTCGGTAGTTTGAGTAAACATATTTTTGTGAACCGCCTAAAATGATAGGAACAATGTTGTTTTTGATTAAAACCTCCAGCGTGTTTTGCAATAAATAGTTGGTGTGTTCAAAATTCTCTGCGGCGACTACAGTTCCTAAATCGGCGATAGAATGAACCCAATTTCCGGGGTACAAGCCGTAAAATTGTTTTCTGATTTTTGAAAAATCTGCTGTAGCATTTTCGTCGTATTGATCTTCTATGCTGAGCAAGGCTAAACGGATATCATCCAAGTCAAATGGGGATTCGTTGTCCGTGTGAAAACGGATGGTTTTACCCAAAGCTTGGTTTGGCAGTTGTTGCACATACCTCAAAGCATCTTCACTCACGGGCTGAATGAACTCAAAATGATGATTCATTTTTTAGATTTTGTTGGCTTCGTTTTTTTAACGGCACTTTTTACCTTGAGCAACTCTTTGGCTTCTTCAAGTGTGAGGTCTTCGGGTTTAGTTTTTCCGGTCAATGTCTTTTTAATTTTTCCTTTGATTAAGATGGCTTTGCCGTATCTGTCTTTTTCGAGTTTGATGCCTTCTTCTTCCCACTCTTGAATGATTTTATCTTTGTTTTTTTGAATTTTATCTTCGATGAGTTCTTCAATATCAGCTTGGGAAAGGTTGTCAAAATCGTATTTCTTTCCGACATTGATGAAAATGTTATCCCATTTGAGATAGGGTCCGAATCTTCCTTTTCCTTTCTGTACCGGTTTGGTTTGATAGCTTGCTACCGGTGCATTTTCCGCTATTTTTTGATCGATAAGCCCAATAGCTTCCTGAATCGTAATCTCAAGCGGGTCAATTTCTTTTGGAATGGAAACAAACGTTTTATCGAATTTTACGTAAGGCCCGAAACGGCCAATGTTGACAACCAATTCATGGCTTTTATAGGTGCCGATGGTTCGGGGCAGTTTGAACAAATCTAAAGCTTCTTCGATGGTCAAGGTGCCAATGTTTTGTTCGGGACGCAGGCTGGCAAATTTCTTTTCTTCATCGTCTATACTGCCAATCTGTGCCATCGGCCCGAATTTGCCCAAACGGACACTGATTTGTTTTCCCGAGACGGGATCTTCACCCAAAATTCTTTCGCCGGATTCTCTTTCTGCATTTTTTTCTACATCCAATACTTTCGGGTGAAAGGCTTTATAAAAAGTACCCATCATTTTTGTCCATTCTTGATTTCCGGAAGCAATTTCATCAAAATCTTCTTCTACTTTTGCTGTAAAGTTGTAATCAACTATATCTGTGAAGTGGTGTATCAAAAAGTCATTGACGATGTATCCGATGTCGGTTGGAACCAATTTTCCCTTGCTTGAACCAGTGGTTTCTTTGAGCTTTTTTTCCACAATTTTTTCATCTTTCAACACAAGCTGCTGATAAGCTCTTTCAATCCCTTCATCAACTCCCTTTTCAACATACGTCCTGTTTTGGATGGTAGAAATGGTCGGCGCATAGGTAGATGGCCTTCCGATGCCGAGTTCTTCGAGTTTTTTGACCAACGAGGCTTCAGTATATCTCGAAGGTGGTCTTGAATATCGCTGAGTTGCCGTGATGCTTTGATTTGAGAGCAATTCACCAACAGTCAAATTTGGCAGCAAACCTGCTTGTGTATCGTCTGTTTCGTTTTCTTTTTCATCGTCGGTGCTTTCCAAATAAACTTTTAGAAATCCGTCAAAAACGATGACTTCGCCGGTAGCAGAAAAAATTTCATCCGATTTGTTTGAACTGATTTTTACCAAGGTCCGTTCCAATTCTGCGTCTGACATCTGCGAGGCAATCGTCCTTTTCCATATCAGGTCATAGAGTCTGCTCATATCGGAATCCATATTTATCCGGCTTCTCGAGATGTCGGTTGGGCGGATAGCTTCGTGGGCTTCTTGTGCGCCTTTGGTTTTGGTGTTGAAGTTCCGACTGTGCGCATACTGCTTGCCAAAACTTTTGCTGATTTCATTTTGGGCTTCTTCGATGGCTTCTTTGGACAGGTTCACGCTGTCTGTACGCATGTAAGTGATGAGCCCTTCTTCATACAATCGTTGCGCAATTCGCATAGTGATGGCAACCGGAAACGATAATTTTCGAGCTGCTTCCTGTTGCAGGGTCGATGTGGTAAAGGGTGCCGCAGGTGTTTTCTTGGCGGGTTTTTTTTCTAAGTCTGTAACTTTAAATTGTGCGCCAATTTGTTTTTCAAGGAATTTGAGAGCGGCTTCCTTTGTGTCAAATGATTTAGCAAGTTGTGCCTTGACTATTCTTCCTTCTTTATTGGTGAAAACGGCATCTACACGATAGACCGATACAGTTTTGAAGTCGATGATTTCTCTTTCGCGTTCAACAATAAGCCGGACGGCAACCGACTGCACTCGGCCGGCAGAAAGCCCCGTTTTTATTTTTTTCCACAAAACGGGTGAGAGTTCATACCCGACTAAGCGGTCTAAAACGCGCCTAGCCTGTTGGGCATTTACCAAATTGTAATCTATCTCACGCGGGTTGTTAATTGCACTCAGGATGGCATTCTTGGTGATTTGATTGAAAACAATGCGTTTGGTTTTTTCAGGCTTTAATTTGAGTGTTTCCGAGAGATGCCAAGCGATGGCTTCCCCCTCGCGGTCTTCATCACTCGCTAACCAAATCATTTCTGCCTTTGCTGAAAGCTCTTTGAGTTTTTTGACAATTTCTTTTTTGTCATCCGAAACCACGTATTTTGGCTTGAAGTTTTTTTCTACATCCACCCCAATATCTCTGAGTGGCAAATCGGAAATATGGCCAAAACTGGACACAACTTTAAAATCGCTTCCTAAAAATTTTTCGATGGTTTTGGCTTTTGCCGGTGATTCAACAATGACTAAATTCTTGGACATGGGTATTTTTTTTCGCTACAAATGTAATAGTTTATAAAAAACTCACGGCCTTTACTTAAAAATATTGCTTTTTAAAAACGGAAAGCATATTTCAATTCCACATACATTTGGTTGTCTTCTAAGGGAGCTTCGTTGGTGTTGAAATGAAAGACGGCACGGAAAACATTTTTTTGTTTGGCATAAACGACCCCAAAATTAATTTTCAAGATGGATTCCTCCGGATCTACCGTAAATGGTGCGTTGTCATTCAAAAGACTGCCTTCAAGCAAAGAATTTTGTACAACATAGCGATAGCCGGCTTGCGCAAAAGCAAAAAACTCATGGGTACTGCTCATGCCAATCATGCCAAAATCGCTGGTAGTACTCAGTGAATTCCGATTGCCAAAAACAACCCCGGCGAATTGCTCAATGAAAATATCTTTGGTGCCCAAACTTCCGTTGGAAACAAAATTGAGGAAAAAGTCATCACGCAGCGTTTTGTCGAAAACAAATTGTGGCTTGATGTTTACCATCAGTTCACCGGGAATTTGATCTAACCAAGAAGGTTTTTTGTCTATTCCCAACAGTCGGTGATACCAAACCTGTATGTCTTCAGCAAAGGATGCGTTTCCGGTGACACCGGCTTCCAATGCAAGGCGATACATTTTATGCGTTGTTGCTTTGGTCAGAGCAGCTTCGGCAAAGAGCCACCCGGCAAATGGTCTGTCAAAAAAACGCGTGTTCAGCGCATCGATATCGCCCGGTGTATAAATTTGATGCCCGACTTGCAGATCTAGTTGCAAGGCTTCTTGTGGATTGGCTTTTACAAACATAAAATCATTGCCTAGCTTTTTGCTGTACCCAATTATGATGCCGTTGGAATAAGCCCGGTCTCTCGAAAAATACAAATCATTATCTACTTGGAGATTGAGTTGATGTTGGTAATTTTGTGCCTTAGCTGCAGAAAAACTCAACAGGAAGATAAGCTGGAATAGAAATATTTTTTTCAATTGCTTTTTTTGAATTGGCTAAAGTAAAAATAAAATGTATCGACTTAGAGAATTCTATCTAATTTAACTTTTAAAAACAATTGCTGACACTTTGTCACGATTTATTTTAAACGTATCTTTGCATGCTTTAAAACCATTTGATTATGGAGAAATTGATTGAAGAAAAGCGGCAGGGAGAATGTTTGTATTTACCTGAAAACTCAGCTGCTGAGAAAAAATTATACATAGAGAGTTATGGTTGTGCGATGAATTTTTCGGACAGCGAGATTGTCGCTTCCATCCTTAAAGATTTAGGTTACAGAACGACCCAATTGCTCGAAGAGGCCGATTTAATATTGGTCAATACTTGTTCGATACGTGAGAAAGCCGAACAAACCGTCCGCAAACGATTGGAGCTTTTCCAGTCGGTCAAAAAAATCAACCCCGGCATGAAAGTCGGCGTGTTGGGATGCATGGCCGAACGCTTGAAAAGTAAATTTTTGGAAGAAGAAAAAATTGTGGATTTGGTGGTTGGCCCGGATGCCTACAAAGACCTTCCAAACCTGTTGCAAGAAGTTTCCGACGGGCGAAATGCCGTCAACGTGATTCTCTCCAAAGACGAAACTTACGGAGATGTTTCTCCCGTGAGGCTTCAATCAAACGGGGTGACCGCTTTTGTGTCTATCACACGCGGATGCGACAACATGTGTACGTTTTGTGTGGTTCCGTTCACACGCGGACGCGAAAGAAGCCGAGACGCGCAAAGCATCCTTCAGGAAGTCAACGATTTGTGGAATGAAGGATACCGAGAAATCACACTTTTGGGCCAAAATGTAGATTCCTACTTGTGGTACGGCGGCGGGCTCAAAAAAGATTTTATCAAAGCTTCTGAATTTGAGAAAGCGACAGCTGTTAAATTTGCCGATTTATTGCGGTTGGTGGCTAAAGCCCAACCCAAAATGAGAATCCGTTTCTCTACCTCCAACCCGCAAGACATGGATTTGGAAGTCATCCGGACTATCGCGAGCTACGACAACATCTGCAAATATATCCATTTGCCGGTTCAGTCTGGAAGCAACCGCATACTATTCGAGATGAATCGCCGGCACAGCCGTGAGCAATATATGCAAATGATTGATCAAATCAGGACAATTATTCCCGATTGTGCCATTTCGCATGATATGATTACCGGATTTCCGACCGAAACGGAAGCAGATCATCGAGATACTTTAGATTTAATGGAATACGTAAAATATGACTACGGTTATATGTTTGCGTACTCCGAAAGACCCGGCACTCCTGCTGCCAAAAAGCTGAAAGACGATGTGCCGGACGCGGTTAAGAAAAGAAGGCTTCAGGAAATTGTGGCTCTTCAACGAAACCACAGTTTGTTTCGAAGCCAACAGCAAGTCGGCAAGACTTTTGAGGTTTTGATAGAGGGTGAATCTAAAAAATCACCGGCACATTGGATGGGAAGAAATGCGCAAAATTCGGTAGTTGTTTTTCCAAAAGAGAACCATCAGAAAGGTGATTTTGTTCAGGTCAAAGTAGAAAGTTGTACCTCAGCAACCCTCATCGGGAAAGCCGTATAAATAGAAAATTTGATTTCATCCGGACATAAGCTATTTTCTAAAATCATGGAAAGCATACAAGTTATCAAACAGCGATTCGGCATCATCGGCGATGACCCGAAACTCAACCGCGCCATCGAAAAAGCAATGCAGGTAGCCCCGACAGACATTTCCGTTTTGGTGATAGGCGAGAGTGGCGTGGGAAAGGAAAGCATTCCCAAAATCATCCATCAGCTTTCGCACAGAAAACACGGAAAATACATAGCAGTCAACTGTGGAGCTATCCCGGAAGGAACAATCGACAGTGAGCTTTTTGGCCACGAAAAAGGATCCTTTACCGGTGCAACTTCCTCCAGAAGCGGCTATTTTGAAGTGGCAGACGGCGGCACTATTTTTTTAGATGAAGTAGGCGAGCTCCCACTGACCACACAAGTCAGGCTGTTGCGGGTTTTAGAAAACGGAGAGTTTATCCGCGTGGGGTCATCACAAGTACAGAAAACCAACGTGCGGATTGTTGCAGCCACCAATCTCAATATGCAAGAAGCCATCAGCAAAGAACGCTTCCGTGAAGACTTGTTCTACCGGCTCAGTACCGTTGAAATCTGGTTGCCACCGCTCCGCGAACGAAAAAGCGACATTCATTTGTTATTCAGGAAATTTGCCGCAGATTTTGCACAGAAGTACAAAATGCCTACCATCCGTTTGGAAGACCGTGCCGTTACATTGTTGGAAGATCAAAGCTGGAACGGAAACATCCGCCAATTGAGAAACATAGCCGAGCAATTATCCATCTTAGAAACCAATCGGAATATTTCTGTCGAAAAACTAAGAGAATACCTGCCCAATAACGAAAGAAATTTACCTGCTTTGATGAATGGTAGAAAGGCCGAAAACGATTTTTCCAGTGAAAGAGAAATTCTCTATAAAGTGCTTTTTGACATGAAAAACGATTTGAATGATTTGAAAAAACTCACGATGAAATTGATGGAGAGCGATGCCCAAAAAGTCAAAGAAGAAAATAAACATTTGATTACAAAAATTTACGGGTCAAAATCGGAAGTCAGCGATTTTGAGGAAGAGCTGGAAGACATGGCCACCGAAAAGATTTCGCTGGTGTCCATTGCACATCCGATTGGCGCTAAAGAAGACAAATACGCATTTGCCGAAGAAATAGAAGAGGAGGAAACCTTGTCTTTGCAAGAAAAGGAAATGGAACTTATCCAGAAAGCATTGGAACGAAACCACGGAAAGCGTAAATTAGCAGCAAAAGAACTTGGTATTTCCGAACGGACTTTGTATCGAAAAATAAAACTGTTGGAGTTGTAAACGAGTTAAATTTTGGCCTCACAGGTTTCAATCCCGAAACTTCGGGACTGTGAACCCTCAACGAAAAGAATCTATATGAAAACATTAAAAATTATTTGTGCTGCATTGATTTTGTCTGTTGTTTCAGCATGCGGAACCTACAATTTCACCGGAACCGGAAAGATTGACGCAACCACTTTTCAGGTCAATTTTTTTCAGAACAACGCGCCTTTGATAGAGCCCGGTTTAGATCGTGATTTTACTTTGGCCTTGCAAGATTTGATTTTGAGCCAAACGAATCTGGATTTGGTCAATGCCAACGGCGACTTGACTTACGAAGGAGAAATTGTTGACTATCGTATCACGCCGATGACCGCTACATCTCAGTTGACTGCCAATCAAAACAGGCTCACCATGGCTATAAATGTCCGATTTTCTAACGCCAAAAATCCCGATGCCGATTTTGAGAAACGCTTTTCGTTTTTCTTTGATTTTGGTGCCAATGAAGCCTTTGCCGGAACTGTCAAGCAAACCGCTTTTCAACAAATTTTTGAACGGCTCACCCAAGATATTTTTAATGCTTCCTTGGCGCAATGGTAATTCACACGTATTCGTATTCTAAAAATGACTGCTTGCCCGTTGCCTTTAGACGGCTAATCAATTGCCCGTTTTTGGCAATGTTTTCTTGACCACTCTTTCTGCCCGATTGACAGTGTCGCGGGCTTTTCTTTCCAGTTCTTGAATTGAATCCCGCCTCTTTTTTTCCAGAACCAACGTGTCCGACCATTTTCTTTTTTCTGCTTTGATGCGATCCTCGACGAGGGTGAAAATTGCGAGGTATTTATCGAGGTTGTCCGTGTAATAAGCATTGCTTTGAGCAAACTGCAAACTGTCTATGCCGTGTTTTTTAAAAACATATTCCTTGTAGTCTATTTCACTTTCCTGCATCATCACCGGGCTGTATGATCTTCCCGCGTTCAACAGTGCAATATCATACAGTATGTCTGCCATTTTTTCTTTGTCAATCAGGTTTTTGGGTTTTTTAATGTCGTCGATGCTTTGGCAGGCAACCACAGCAGAAAATAGCAATATTAAAACCAAGTATTTCATTCGCTGCAGTTAGATTCGATTAAAACTTAATGGCATGGCATTTTTAATTTCTTTGAATTCGAAATTTTTATAAATCAATTTGCCATTGACAAATGTATGTGTTATTCTCGATTTAAAATTGGAACCTTCAAAAGGAGACCACCCGCATTGATACAATATATTGTCTTTGTTGACAGTCCAAGGCGAAGTTGTGTCAACCAGCACGAGGTCGGCATAGTATCCGGGCTTCAAAAATCCGCGTTTTTCTATCTGAAATAATTTTGCCGGATTGTGACACATTTTTTCGACCAGTTTTTCGACTGTTAGTTTTCCGCGTAGCTGCATTTCAAACATGGCCGGCAAGGCATGTTGAACTAAGGGCCCACCGGATGGGCATTTGAGGTATTTTTGTTTTTTTTCATCCCTTGTATGTGGGGCGTGATCTGTCGCAATCACATCGATGCGATTGTCTAAAAGGGCTTCCCACAATCCCTCCCGATCGGTTGGTTTTTTTACAGCTGGGTTCCATTTTATCAAGCTTCCTTTTTCTGCGTAATCTTCATCAGAAAACCAAAGGTGGTGAATACAGGCTTCCGCTGTGATTTTCTTCTTTTCCAACGGTATCTTGTTGCTGAAAAGTTTAGCTTCCTTGGCGGTTGAGAGATGAAAAACGTGTAGCCGGGCATCTGTTTTTTTAGCCAATTCAATTGCCATGGAGGTAGAAAGAAAACAAGCTTCTTCGCTTCGGATGAGTGGATGGCATTCTATCGGGATATCCTCTCCGTATTGATGGACGTATTTTTCGGTGTTTTTTCGGATCGTTGCCTCATCTTCGCAATGGACAGCAATCAACAGCTTGGCATTTGAAAATATTTGCTCCAAGATATTGGGATTGTCAACCAGCATATTTCCGGTAGAAGACCCCAAAAAAAGTTTGATAGCCGCTGCCTGATTGGGTTTTAAATTTTTGATTGCTTCCAAATTCTCATTTGTTCCGCCAAACATAAAGGAGTAGTTGGCGTAAGATGATTTGGCAGCGATTTCGAATTTTTCATCCAGGTGTTTCAATGTGGTAGTTTGTGGGATGGTGTTGGGCATCTCGATAAACGAAGTAATTCCACCGGCTATTGCCGCCCGTGATTCCGATTCGATGGTCGCTTTGTGTGTAAGTCCGGGTTCGCGAAAGTGGACTTGATCGTCAATCGCCCCCGGAATCAAATATTTCCCTTGGGCATCAATGACCTGTGTGTTTGGTTTTTTTACACTGATATCTCGGCCTATCTCCAGAATGAAAGCATCTTCAATCAATAAATCTCCTTCCATGATTGTCCCTTCGTTCACAATTCGGGCATTTTTAATCAAGGTTCTCTTCATCTTTTTATAAATTCCGTTTTAAACTTTTAAAATACCAATCAGGCTATTCAATTTCAGCCAGATTACGCCAAAAATAGCTTCTTTAAAAATAGAGCCTGACATTTTGGAAACGCCATTGCTTCGGTCGGTAAAAATAACCGGGACTTCCTCGATGATGAATTTTTTCAAATGTGTTTTGAATTTCATCTCAATCTGAAAAGCATATCCGATAAATTTAATTCTGTCTAAATCAAGTGTTTCGAGTACTTTTCTTTTGTAGCAAACAAAACCGGCTGTGGTGTCCTGGATTCTCATTCGCGTAATCAATCGCACGTAAACTGAAGCAAAATAAGACAACAAAACCCTTTTCATAGGCCAGTTGACTACGTTTACGCCCGAAATATACCGAGAACCGATGGCCATGTCTGCGCCATTTTGGCAAGCCATGAGCAACCGAGGTAAATCGAACGGATTGTGCGATAAATCTGCATCCATTTCAAAAATGAAATTATAATCTCGCTTCAAGCACCATTTGAAACCGTGTATATAAGCTGTTCCTAAACCTGATTTTTTGGTGCGGACTTCTAAAAATATTTTTCCCAGAAATTCAAGAGCAAGCTTTCTGACAGTATCGGCCGTGCCATCTGGAGAATTGTCATCGACTACCAAGATGTGAAAATTGTTTTCAAGGCTTAAAACGCTTCTTACAACCTTTTCAATATTGCCAAGTTCGTTGTAAGTAGGTATGATGACAATTGCTTCAGACATAGCCAATAATTTGCGCAAAAATACGAATAAAACAAATGGTAGTGCAACATTTACTTGAAAAGGCAAAGTAGATAATCCTGATTCTAATTTCTGGTATTATAGAGCCGGAATTAGTTGCTTGTCAATAGTTTATTTCAATTTGACCATTCCTATTTATTTCTAAACATCAAAATATTTGGAAAGTCCGGTTTTGCAGAATCAAACAATTTTTCCGCATCTAATTTGTTTCGCAAGTTAGGTATCCAAACTTTGTAATTGGGGGTTTGAAATCGGATAACAGCAGAAATTTCAGAGAATTTTTCTGTGAATTGCGTCAACACCTCTTGGGCAATTTTAAGATTTCCCGAATACAATTGAACGGTATATCTGCCCGGAATATTTTCAGTTTTGTTGAAAGTTACCCGTTCAGACATTAATTTGTCAAGGGTTATTTCTTTAGTAGCAGCTTTTTCGGTCAAAGTTGTATCCTGTGCATAAGTAAAAAAAACACCGAGGGGAAAAGCCGTAAAAATTAACACTTTAGTTTTTAATGAAAGCATTGTCAACATGATTCAATAGTTATATTTGCAAATCTACAATTTAATTTTTTTTTGAATATGGCTACTCTATTTAGAACGGATACAAATTACCTTTCTATTTTAAGTTAATATTTTCAAAATCGAGTTGAAGTAGTATTTTTGCCCTCAACATTACAAACATCGAGCCAGCCTAAGGTTTCGTAAAGTTTTTAAAACATATTGAAATTTCATTTTTTATGAAAAATGTGATCTTGCGTTCTTCTTTCCTCTACATGCTGCTGGCAGTGTTGATGGTTACGTTAGTTTTTTCTCAAATTGCTTCTGCTCAAGAGGGCGATCCGGTTGCCGGAAAACAACTTTTTAACTCAAATTGTGCGGCTTGTCACAGAGTCAATCAAAAATTGGTAGGGCCCGCGTTGGCGGGTGTCACGCAGAGACGTACCAAAGAGTGGTTGCAAAAGTGGATTAGAAACAGTTCGGATCTTATCAACAGTGGCGATGCACAGGCTAAAGCCATTTTTGAAGAATTTAACAAAGTGCCGATGACTCCGTTCCCATTGTTATCGGATGCGGACATCGATAACATTTTGGCTTATGTAGAAGCACCACCTCCTGCACCAGTTGTCGATACTTCGGTTGCTTCGACAACTGCTGCACCCGCAGAAGGAAGCCAAAACATCAATCAAATCGTCTTAGCAGCTTTAGTCATAGTGTTGTTGCTTCTGACTGTAATGCTTGTTTTGGTTCGTCAGATTCTATCTAAAATAGCCAAGGCTAACGGCATAGAAATTACGCCAACCGGCAGAAAACCTATTTGGAAAGCTTTCGCCGAAAACCAATTTTTGGTATTGGTAACCGTTGTTTTCCTGTTGTTGAGTAGTGCTTATTTTGCTTACGGATATTTGATGCAAGTGGGTGTCGATCAAGGCTACCAACCGATTCAACCCATTCATTATTCACACAAAATCCACGCCGGAGCCAATCAGATTGATTGCAATTATTGCCACTCTTCAGCTCGGGTTAGTAAAACTTCCGGAATACCTTCTCTCAACGTTTGCATGAATTGTCACAAAAGCATAGCCGAATACAAAGGTGAAACGACCGCAGAATATTCCAAAGCATTTTATGACGGAGAAATTCAAAAATTATACAAAGCTGTAGGTTGGGATCCTGAGGTTCAACAATATTCAGGTGAGACCCAACCCGTTGAGTGGGTTCGCATTCACAACCTTCCCGATTTCGTCTATTTTAATCACGCCCAACATGTTACAGTGGGAGGTGTAGCTTGTCAAACCTGTCACGGGCCCGTTCAAGAAATGGAAATAATGAGTCAGTTTTCTCCGCTTACCATGGGATGGTGTATCAATTGCCACCGCCAAACGGAAGTGAAAATGGACAACAATCTATATTATGAAAAAATCCACGAAGCACTTTCCAAAAAATATGGTTTAGAAAAACCAACTGTTGCAGAAATGGGTGGATTGGAATGTGCAAAATGTCATTATTAGTAAAGTTTAAGCTTAATATACTCCTTTAAGATGGCTTCAAGCAAAAAATATTGGAAAAGTGTCGAAGAATTAGACGAAAACAATCCGATTGTTGCCAAGTTGCGGCAAAACGAATTTGTTGAACAAATTCCTACGGCAGATTTTCTGGGTAATAAAACGGATTTAGAACAATCGTCAACCTCACGAAGAGATTTCTTGAAATACCTTGGATTTACTACGGCGGCGGCATCATTGGCTGCCTGCGAAGGGCCTATTGTCAAGTCGATACCGTATGTAGTCAAACCGGAACAAATTACTCCCGGGACTGCAAATTACTACGCAACCTCTGTAGCAGATGGCTATGACTTTGCCAATTTGTTGGTAAAAACCCGTGAAGGAAGGCCGATAAAAATAGAAAACAATACCACGCCGGGTTCTGTCATTTCTGCCAATGCACGGGTTCAAGCGTCTGTATTGTCATTGTATGATAGCGGCAGGCTTAAAGAACCTACCAAATACGGCCAGCCGATTGCATGGGAAGATTTCCATTTGGATGCCGTAATTAAGTTTAGCGAATTGATGGATGAAGCAGGTGAAATTGCCCTTTTGACAGGAACTTTAGCCAGCCCCTCTACTGCCAAAATCATAAACACATTTAAAGAAGCTTATATAAATGTTCGCCATGTTGTGTATGATGCAGTTTCTGAATCAGCAGCCTTGGATGCTTTTCAAGCTGTTTATAACCAACGGGCTTTGGCCGATTACGATTTTTCTAAAGCAGATTATATCGTTTCCGTCGATGCAGATTTTTTGGGAGATTGGCAAGGTGGCGGATATGCCAAAGGTTACGCGCTAACCCGCGTTCCAAAGGATGGCAAAATGTCCAAACACATACAGTTTGAATCAAATTTGACACTTTCCGGTTCAAATGCAGACCAAAGAATACCTTTAAATTATTCAGAATTGAATCGTGTTTTGGCCAAACTTTACAGTGCCATTGCCGACGATGCAGTTTCTACAGCCGAAACCAAAGCAGATGAAGTGGTCAAAGAAGTTGCCTCCGAACTCAAAAAGCACGGAAGCAAAGCCGTCGTTGTCTCAGGCATACAAGATAAAAATGCACAACTGTTGGTTTTGGCCATCAACCAAGCTTTGCAAAGTGAAGCGTTTGATGCAGCCAATCCAAAATTGATTCGTCAGGGAAACAATGCCGAGGTAGATCAATTGATAAAAGACATGAATGCCGGGACGATTAAGGCTTTAATTATCAACAATGTGAATCCGGTTTATTCTTTGCCAAATGCACAAGAATTTATCGACGGACTCAAAAAAGTAGATTATAGTGTCGTCTTTTCACTCCGTCCGGATGAAACCACAGCCTTGGTTCAATATGTTGCGCCCTTGTCGCATTACCTCGAGTCATGGGGTGATGTAGAAATCAAGAAAAATCATTTTTCGCTTATACAACCAACCATCAACCCGCTTTTCAGTTCAATTACTTTTCAAGATGCTTTGCTTCAATGGGGTGGAAACGAAACTCCCTACTACGATTACTTAAAAGACTTTTGGAAAACCGGGATTTTGAAAGGGCAATCTTGGAATCAAGCTTTGCATGATGGCGTATTTGTCGCGCAAACGACTGAAGAAGCTGAAAAGGAATCAACCGCTTCAACGCCGGTCGATTTTAACGCGAGTGCAATTTCGCTATCCAAAAATTCCATCGAAGGAATGGAATTAAAATTATACACCAAAACTTCTTTGGGAGATGGCAGGCAAGCCAACAACCCGTGGTTACAAGAAATGCCCGACCCGATTACCCGCGTATCATGGGACAACTATCTGTCTGTTTGCAAGTCGGATGCCAAAAAATTGGGCTTAGAAAATTTTCATGTTGCCAACGGTGGATTGAACGGAAGTTATGTCAAACTCACAGTCAACGGCAAGACCTTACCAAAAGTTCCCGTTATTATTCAACCCGGACAAACACAAGGCGTGGTTGGATTGGCTTTGGGATATGGCCGTCAAAGCGGGTTGAAAGAAGAAATGCAAGTAGGAGTCAATGCCTATGCGCTGTATCAGGGTTTCAACAACGTACAATCAGTTACAATAGAAAAAGTAGCCGGCGAGCACGAGTTTGCTTGTTTGCAACTTCAAAATACCCTGATGGGCCGTGGTTCTATCATCAAAGAAACGACTCTTGATAAATACAACAACGAGAAACCGGAAGTTTGGAATGAAAAAGCCCAGGTATCGGTAGATCACCAAGAAGTGCCCGCGACTTCGGTTGACCTTTGGACGGAATTTGACCGATCTATCGGTCATCATTTCAATTTGTCAATAGATTTGAATGCCTGTACCGGTTGTGGAGCATGTGTAATCGCTTGTCAAGCAGAGAACAATGTGCCTGTCGTGGGCAAAACTGAAATCAGAAAAAGCCGCGACATGCATTGGTTGCGAATTGACCGTTACTATTCATCCGAAGAAACATTTAAAGAAGACAACGAAAAACGTGAAAATTTCTCCGGGGTTTGGGAGTCAAAATCGGGCTTTGGTGAACTCGAATCCGCTTCAGAAAATCCGCAAGTAGCGTTCCAACCGGTGATGTGCCAACATTGTAACCATGCGCCTTGCGAAACTGTTTGCCCGGTCGCAGCTACTTCACACGGGAAACAAGGCCAAAACCAAATGGCTTATAACCGTTGTGTCGGTACGCGTTATTGTGCCAACAACTGTCCTTATAAAGTAAGGAGGTTCAATTGGTTTCTATATAGCAACAACGACGAGTTTGACTATAACATGAATGACGATTTGGGTAAAATGGTACTCAACCCAGATGTAGTGGTACGTTCACGTGGAGTTATGGAAAAATGCTCTTTGTGTATTCAAAAAACACAAAAAACCATTTTGGATGCCAAACGCGATGGCCGTGTCATAAAAGATGGTGAATTCCAGACAGCTTGTTCAAACGCTTGCTCAAATGGAGCTTTGACTTTCGGTGATATCAATGACAAAGAAAGCCATGTTGCTGAATTAAAAGAAAGTAATCGGGTATATCACTTGTTAGAAGAAGTTGGCACCAAGCCAAACGTTTTCTATCATGTCAAAGTGAGGAATACAACAGAAATATAATTAAGAAATCATAATCGAAACTATGTCGTCGCACTACGAAGCACCCATAAGAAAACCATTAGTCCTCGGAGACAAAAATTATCACGATGTTTCCGTAGATGTGGCTGCGCCTGTGGAAGGCCCTGCCAACAAACAGTGGTGGATTGTTTTTAGCATTGCCCTTACCGCATTTTTATACGGATTGGGCTGCATCATTTACACCATTTCTACCGGTATCGGAACTTGGGGATTGAATAAAACGGTGGGTTGGGCTTGGGACATCACCAACTTCGTTTGGTGGGTCGGTATCGGCCATGCCGGAACACTTATTTCGGCGGTATTGTTGTTGTTTCGCCAAAAATGGAGAATGGCCATCAACCGTTCCGCAGAGGCAATGACCATCTTCTCCGTTATTCAAGCCGGGCTTTTCCCCATTATCCACATGGGTCGTCCGTGGTTGGGTTATTGGGTATTGCCAATCCCGAATCAATTCGGTTCGCTTTGGGTAAACTTTAACTCCCCGTTGCTTTGGGACGTATTTGCAATTTCAACTTACCTTTCCGTTTCGCTGGTTTTCTGGTGGACTGGTTTGCTTCCCGACTTCGCGATGATACGTGATCGTGCCGTTAAGCCATTTCAAAAAAGAATTTACAGCATCTTGAGTTTTGGTTGGAGTGGCCGTGCGAAAGATTGGCAAAGGTTTGAGGAAGTTTCTTTGGTTTTGGCAGGTTTGGCTACACCACTTGTACTTTCTGTGCACACCATTGTATCCTTTGACTTTGCAACATCTGTCATTCCGGGCTGGCACACCACCATTTTCCCGCCGTATTTCGTTGCGGGTGCGGTATTCTCCGGTTTTGCAATGGTAAATACTTTGTTGATTATCATGCGTAAAGTGTCTCACCTAGAAGAATATATAACCGTTCAGCACATCGAGTTGATGAATATTGTCATCATGATTACCGGCTCCATCGTGGGCGTTGCTTACATAACAGAGCTGTTTATGGCCTGGTATTCCGGAGTGGAATATGAGCAATATGCATTCTTGAACAGAGCGACCGGTCCTTACTGGTGGGCTTATTGGTCAATGATGACTTGCAATGTGTTTTCACCACAGTTTATGTGGTTCAAAAAATTACGTACCAGCATCATGTTCTCTTTTATCATCTCAATCGTTGTAAACATCGGTATGTGGTTTGAGCGTTTCGTGATTATCGTCACTTCGCTTCACAGAGATTATCTACCCTCATCATGGACGATGTTCTCGCCAACTTTTGTGGATGTCGGGATTTTTATCGGGACACTCGGGTTTTTCTTCACCTTATTTTTGTTATACGCCAGAACTTTCCCGGTGATTGCACAAGCAGAGGTTAAAACCATCCTCAAAGCATCGGGTGAGAAATATAAAAAACTAAACGAAAAAACGCATCATGAGTAATAAAGTTATTCACGCAATCTACAACGACGACGATGTGCTATTGGAAGCCGTAAAGGAAATTCGCGCCGCACACTACCATATAGAAGAAGCCTATACACCATTTCCCGTACACGGATTGGATAAAGCCATGGGCATCGAGCCTACCCGGATTGCCATCGCATCTTTCATCTATGGATGCATCGGCCTCGCCGTTGCCATCGTTATGATGAATTACATCATGATTAAAGATTGGCCACAAGACATTGGTGGCAAACCAAGTTTTAGTTATATTTCAAATATGCCGGCATTTGTGCCGATTATGTTTGAGTTGACTGTTTTTTTTGCTGCCCACTTAATGGTCATCACTTTTTATATGAGAAGCAAACTTTGGCCGTTTAAATCTGCCGAAAATCCTGATATCAGAACCACAGATGACCATTTTTTATTGGAAATTGCTGTTTCATCCCATGAAGAAGAATTAGCAAAATTGCTTAAAAAAACAGGCGCAGTAGAAATAAAAACGATTGAAAAGCACTAAGAAAATGAATATGAAAGCATTTAAAAACATATTGGCAGGATTGGCCGTGGCGATGGTTTTGTTTTCATGCCAAGACAAACAAAAACCCAATTATCAGTTCTTTCCAAATATGTATGCACCAGTTGGCTATGAAGCATATGGCAAATCGGATGCATTTGCAAACGGGATGGAAGCACAACTTCCTGTTCCGGGAACCATCAATCGGGACTTTGTACCCTATGATTATCCAAACACACCGGAAGGATATGCAGCTGCCCGGGACAGCTTGAAATCGCCGCTTGAGAAAAATGAAGTCAACCTTGAAAAAGGGAAAGCATTATTTACCATCTATTGTGCGGTTTGCCATGGTGACAAAGGAGATGGAAAGGGCATCTTGGTGCAAAACGAAAAATTCTTGGGCGTACCGGATTATTCAACTAGGCCGATAACTGAAGGAAGTATTTTTCATGTCATCACCTATGGGCTTAATATGATGGGCTCTCATGCTTCACAGCTTAGCTCTAACGAGCGTTGGGAAGTAACACAATACGTTGAAAAACTCAGAGCAGATTTGATGCCATAATTTTGATTCAAAAGATTAAATGACTATGTATATTCTACCAAACAAATTAAAACTTTTTTCAATAGCCCTGATTGTTGTTGGCTTTTTAGGGATTGCTTTGGGTTTTTTCAATGCACCTAAAAACATCGACGATGTAAAAAAGTTAAATTCAGCACATCAGACCGAGCACGTTGTGGCTACATCGCATGACGCAACTACCGGGCATGATTCTGACGGCCATTTGACCCATCAATTACATCAATTGCAAAACCGTCCTTGGGCAGCAACCTACGTAGCCGCCTTATTTTTTGCCTTACTTTCGTTAGGTGTATTGGCTTTTTATGGCATTCAACATGCCTCTCAAGCAGGCTGGTCTATTGTTTTGCTTCGCGTGATGGAAGGAATTACCGCTTATGTTTTACCGGGTACGGTAATCGTTTTACTAATTGCAATCTTTTCCGGGCATCATATTTTTATTTGGCGGGATGCGGAAGTAGTTGCGCATGATAAATTGTTGCAAGGCAAATCAGGTTTTCTCAATTTGACCGGTTTTATCATACGCGGGGTGATATTCATCGCGGGATGGGTATCTTATCGTTATTTTTCAAGAAAAATGTCGATTGCACAAGACGAAGCAGCAGATAACACAAATTTTAAAAGAAATTTTAAAGCCTCAGCAGCCTTCTTGGTATTCTTCATTGTTACGGAATCCATTATGTCATGGGATTGGATTATGTCTGTCGAGCCTCACTGGTTTAGCACTCTTTTCGGGTGGTATGTATTTGCCAGTTTCTTCGTTTCAGGTATCACAACCATTGCACTGATAACACTTTATTTGAAGTCGAAAGGATATCTGGAGATAGTCAATAGAAGCCATATCCAGGATTTGGCTAAATTCATGTTCGCCTTCAGTATTTTTTGGGCTTATCTTTGGTTTTCACAATTTATGCTGATTTGGTATGCAAACATTCCCGAGGAAATCACCTATTTTGCTATGCGCATAGAGCACTACAACTTACCTTTTTTTGGAGCTGTTGTGATGAATTTTGTGTTTCCCATATTAATTTTGATGAATGCCGATTTTAAAAAATTAACTTGGATAGTAGTCATGGCAGGAGTTATTGTTTTAGCAGGGCATTACATCGATTTTTACAACATGATAATGCCGGGTACGGTGGGTACGAATTGGTCTATTGGTGTGCCTGAAGTTGGAGCTGTTTTGTTTTTTCTCGGATTGTTTATTTTGGTTGTATTTACGGCACTTTCCAAAGCACCACTTGTGGTCAAAAGAAACCCTTTTGTTCACGAAAGCGAGCATTTCCATTATTAATTATAAATTAACCTTTGAATTGAAATAAAACAATGACAGGCTTTTTAACCCTTATTGCATTAGCACTCCTTGGAATTGCCGTTTGGCAAATCGTCAAAATATACGACTTATCTCAGGTAAATGCGCCGGAAAACAACCAGATAGCAACCGAAAAAGACAACCACATCAACGGTTTTTTGATGATGGGTTTCTTGATTTTCCTCTACGGACTCACTATTTTTAGTATGCTAAAATGGGGAAAAGTATTATTGCCCCTAGCCGCTTCCAAGCACGGAGAAGAAGTTGACCGATTGATGATCATCACCTTTGCTCTGATTCTTTTTGTTCAGGGTTTAACCCAAGTTTTACTGCATTATTTTGCTTACAAATACAGAGGGAAAAAGGGGATGAAGGCCTTATTCTATGCCGACAACGATAAATTGGAGTTCCTTTGGACAATAATACCGGTAATCACATTATCAGGCTTGATTATATATGGCCTTTGGACTTGGACAAATATCATGCGAATCAATGAGGATGATGATCCCATTATTATCGAACTCTATGCGCAACAATTTAATTGGAAAGTCAGATATGCAGGGGCAGATAACACGCTTGGAGATGCAAACGTTAGGTTTATTGAAGGATCCAATGTGATTGGTGTTGACATTTCCGATCCAAACGGAAAAGATGATATTGTCGTCACTCAAGAGCTACGTTTGCCTGTTGGACGAAAGGTTATTTTCAAAATGCGGTCGCAAGATGTTTTACATTCTGCTTTCATGCCCTTCTTTAGAGCTCAAATGAATGTTGTTCCCGGGATGATTACACAGTTCTCTTTTACCCCGATTCAAACTACGGAACAAGCTCGGCAGGATTTAGAAATAATTGGCAAAGTTCAAAGCATCAACAATTTGAGAGAAGAAAAAAACGTGAAACTTTCTGCCGAAGGAAAAGAGTTGTTAGATCCGTATGAATTTAATTTTTTGTTGTTATGCAACAAGATTTGTGGCGCTTCTCATTACAATATGCAGCTAAATATTATTGTTGATACGCCTGAGGATTTTAATCAGTGGATATCTCAGCAAAAAACCATTTCGGAAGTTTTACAATAATTTAATCAGAAACGAATCAAAAAAATAGTTATGTCAGTAACAGCCTCTCATACCATAGAAGATCACACACACGCGCACGAGCATCATCATAAAGATACATTTATCACTAAATATATTTTTTCACAGGATCATAAAATGATTTCTAAGCAATACCTTATTACTGGTATTTTCATGGGGATTATAGGAGTTTCGATGTCTATGTTATTTCGATTGCAATTGGCATGGCCGGAAGAAAGTTTTCAGATATTTGAAATACTTTTGGGGAAATGGGCTCCCGAAGGGGTAATGGATCCAAATATATATTTGGCATTGGTCACTATTCACGGTACCATTATGGTGTTTTTTGTTTTAACTGCCGGATTGAGCGGAACCTTTAGCAATCTTTTGATACCATTGCAGATAGGGGCAAGGGACATGGCCTCTGGTTTTCTGAATATGATTTCTTATTGGTTGTTTTTTCTATCCACAATTATCATGGTTTTGTCGTTGTTTGTGGAAGCAGGACCTGCATCTGCCGGGTGGACAGTTTACCCGCCTCTGAGCGCGCTGCCACAAGCCATGCCCGGTTCGGGCACAGGTATGACGCTTTGGCTCGTATCCATGGCTATCTTTATCGCCTCTTCTCTTTTGGGCTCATTGAATTATATAGCAACTGTACTGAATCTTCGCGTAAAAGGAATGTCGATGACGCGTTTGCCATTGACCATTTGGGCATTTTTTATCACTGCAGTAATTGGTATTGTTTCCTTTCCCGTTTTGTTGTCTGCTGCCTTGTTGTTGGTAATGGACAGGGCTTTTGGAACATCGTTCTTTTTATCCGACATTTATATTCAAGGTGAAGTGCTTCATTATCAAGGGGGTTCTCCTGTACTTTATGAACATCTTTTTTGGTTTTTAGGCCATCCGGAAGTTTATATAGTCATCCTCCCGGCTATGGGGATTGTTTCAGAAATCATGGCAACCCATGCGAGAAAACCTATTTTTGGCTATCGCGCGATGGTCGCATCTATTTTGGCGATTGCCTTCCTCTCAACGATTGTTTGGGGGCATCACATGTTTGTTTCCGGTATGAACCCGTTTTTGGGGTCGGTATTTACTTTCACAACCCTGCTAATCGCGATTCCGTCTGCCATAAAAGCCTTTAACTGGATTACCACACTTTGGAAAGGAAATCTTCAGCTCAACCCGGCTATGTTATTCTCTATTGGGTTTGTATCAACTTTTATTTCCGGAGGACTTACCGGGATTATTCTGGGTGACAGTACCCTCGACATCAACGTTCACGACACGTATTTTGTAGTGGCTCACTTTCATCTCGTGATGGGGGTTTCTGCCATCTATGGGATGTTTGCTGGCGTGTATCATTGGTTTCCGAAAATGTTCGGAAGAATGATGAATAAAAACTTAGGATATGTCCATTTTTGGGTCACGGCAGTTTGTGCGTATGGTGTCTTTCTTCCCATGCACTTTATCGGGATGGCAGGCCTTCCGAGACGGTATTACACAAACACAGCATTCCCGTATTTCGATGATTTGGCAGATATCAATGTGTTGATTACTGTATTTGCTTTGGTAGGTGGAGCCGTTCAATTGGTTTTTATTTATAATTTTTTCGCGAGCATTTTCTACGGAAAAAAAGCCGTTCAAAACCCATGGCGTGCCAATTCTATGGAATGGACAACCCCCGTGAAACACATGCATGGCAATTGGCCCGGTGAAATTCCTGAAGTCCACAGATGGCCATACGATTACAGCAAGCCCGGTAGCGATGAAGATTTTATTCCGCAAACCGTACCGCTGAGAGATGGGGAAGATATCAACCATTAGGTACAAGTTTTTTTATACCCATAGAGTCTTTTTGCAATCGTCAGAAAGACTCTTTTTTTGTCTTACCTTTGTACGTATGAATGCCAATTTGAATCCCGAAAAAGACGCTTTTAAACCGGAAGAACTTGAGGCTGAAAAAAAGTTGCGCCCGCTTACTTTTGACGATTTTAAAGGTCAAGAGCAAGTAATGTCTAACCTCAGGGTTTTTGTGAAAGCCGCAAACTTGAGAGGAGAGGCATTGGATCACATCTTATTTCACGGGCCTCCGGGCTTGGGAAAAACAACCTTGGCTCACATCATCTCAGAAGAATTGGGCGTAGGGATTAAGATAACTTCCGGGCCGGTATTGGATAAGCCGGGAGATTTGGCTGGCTTGCTGACCAATTTAGAAGAACGGGATGTGCTCTTTATCGATGAAATACACCGGCTAAGCCCGATTGTAGAGGAATACCTCTATTCGGCTATGGAAGACTTTAAGATTGACATCATGATAGAAAGCGGGCCCAATGCGCGCAGTGTCCAATTAAATCTGAACGCATTCACCTTGGTCGGCGCAACCACACGCTCCGGTTTGTTGACGGCACCGATGCGTGCCCGTTTTGGCATACAAAGCAGATTGGAATATTATACCGCCGATTTCCTGAGTGGCATCCTTGAAAGAAGTGCATCCATTCTTAAAATTCCTATTTCCAAAGAAGCTGCAACTGAAATTGCAGGCAGAAGCCGCGGAACGCCACGTATTGCCAATGCGCTTTTGCGAAGAGTGAGAGATTTTGCCCAGATAGAAGGCAACGGGAAAATCGACAATGAGATTGCCCGATTTGCCTTAAAAGCTTTGAATGTTGATACATATGGGCTCGATGAAATGGACAATAAAATATTGCTGACTCTCATCGACAAATTTAAAGGCGGCCCGGTTGGGTTGACCACCATCGCGACGGCAGTTTCTGAAAACGCCGAAACCATTGAGGAAGTGTATGAACCCTTTTTAATCCAACAAGGTTTCTTGATGCGGACACCCCGAGGAAGAGAAGTTACAGAGTTGGCTTACAAACATTTGGGAAGAGTAAAATTCAATCAACAAGGCGGATTGTTTTAATTCAATAAAATTGATATGATTTCCATTTCCACAGCCCAAACTCAGAAAGAATTGACGGGTATTTTAAATTTACAGGCAACCAATCTGTTGACAGTTTTGACTGCTGAAGAAAAAGAAAAAGAAGGGTTTCTGACCGTTATACACACATTGGAAGATTTGGTCAAGTTGAATGGTATCGAAAAGCGTGTGATTGCTAAAGTTGGCGGTAAAGTAGTGGCTTATGTTTTGGCAATGACAAAAGCATATCGCGCAGATATTCCGGTTTTGATTCCGATGTTTAGCCTGTTTGATCAAGCCGATTACAAAGTGAAGCCGATAACGTCTTATGGGTATATCGTAGTCGGGCAAGTTTGCGTCGATAAAAAATTCAGAGGGCAAGGTTTGTTCGATCGGAATTATGATTTTTATAAACGAACCTACAAAGACAAATATGAGTTAGCAGTAACCGAGATAGCCACAAAAAACACCCGGTCACTGAATGCCCATAGGCGGGTCGGGTTTCAGGAAATTTTCAGTTACACCGCTTCAAACGGTGTTGAGTGGGCAGTTGTTGTGTGGGATTGGAACAATCAAAATTAAATTTAGAAAAGTAGCTTACAAAAAATACCATGAAAAAAAAATCTTATCCTTCCGACAAAACCGATAAAAAATACATTCCGAAACGCTTTCCAAAAAAACCGGCAAAACCGGCAGTTGCCAAAACCGAAAAAAATGAAGATGAAATCCGTTTAAACAAATACATCGCCAATTCGGGTGTTTGCTCAAGGCGGGATGCGGATATTTACATCGCATCGGGCAATGTTACGGTCAACGGAAAAATCGTCAACGAGCTCGGGTTTAAAGTAAAAATCACCGACGAAGTAAAATTTGACGGAGCGCACATCACACCTGAGAAAAAGGTGTATGTCTTGCTCAACAAACCCAAAGACTTTACCACGGACGTAGAAACTGACAATATAAAATCTATTTTCGATTTGGTTAAAACAGCCTCTAAATCTGTTTTGCTTCCCGTAGGTAGATTAGATAAAAACGCGAGTGGCCTTATTCTCCTTACCAATGACCGCCCGTTGATTACCAAACTCACCCATCACCAAACGCCGGTTAAGAAAATCTACCACGTCAATTTAGACAAAAACCTAAAATCCGAAGACCTGAAGAAATTGGAAGACGGCATCAAATTGGAAGAAGGTTTTGTCAAGCCGGATGAGGTCAGTTATGTCGAGAATGCATCCAAAAATGAAGTAGGGATCCAACTGCGTTCTTCCAAAAACAACATTGTCCGCTTGCTATTTGAACACTTGGGCTACCAAGTGCTTAAATTAGACCGCGTCATCTTCGCAGGGCTCACTAAAAAAGACCTTGACCGCGGAAGATGGCGGTATCTAACACCACAAGAGATTATCAATTTGAAGAATTTCAATATTTTTTAATAAAGTGCTGATGCTTATTTTTTTTGGAAAAATTATGTTTGTAAAATTACTATGCACGCATAGAATTTTGTATTTATAGTGGGCAAACAAATACAATTTTTTAGGGAATTTAATTTTACTGAAGAACAGCAACTCATCAAGCAAACAGCCGCAGCGTTTGCTAAAAATGATCTTTTACCCGGTGTGATTGAACGGGACGAGAAACAACAATTTCCTAAAGAGCAAATTGCAACTATGGGCGTCTTAGAATTTTAGGCATGATGGTGAATCCGGCTTATAGTGGCGGTGGTATGGATACCTTTTCTTATGTTTTGGTTATGAAAGAAATTTCCAAAATTGACGTATCTGCTTCCGTTTTGATGTCTGTTAACAACTCTTTGGTTTGCTTGGGATTGGATGCCTAAGGAACGGAGGCTCAAAAACAAAAATACCTCACGCAACTCACTTTCGCCACACAAATTGGTGTCCTTTAGTCTTTCCGAATCCGAAGTAGGTAGTGTGCCACTATCCAGAAAATTATGACCATTGAGCAAGAAAATCGCTACTTGTTGAACGGTATCAAAAACTGGATTATCAACGGCGGTACAGCCGGTATTTATTTGGTGATAGTCCAAACCCATCTCGAAAAAAGACATAGAGGTGTCAACGCTTTTATTGTGGAAAAAGGGTGGGAGGGTTTTCAGATTGGTTCTAAGGAGAACAAACTCGGTAAGAGGGGTTCGGACACGTATTCCTTGCAGTTTAACGATGTGAAAGTGCCCAAAGAAAACAGAATTGGCGAAGATGTTTTAAGTTTTCAATGAAGACGCAGACAGGCTATCGCATCGGTATCGCTGCCCAAGTACTTGTCATTGCTGAGGGTGCCTATGAAATGGTGCTTGACTACTTAAAGGAGCGAAAAGCTTTTGGCACGGAAATTTGCAACCATCAAGCAATTGCGATTAAGTTGGCAGACATGCATACCAAAATCGAAGCCGCGCATATGTTGGTGTATCGGACGGCTAAGGACAAAGACGAACAAAAAGACTACACCTTGTTCGGAGCCATGGCCAAACTATACGCTTCACAAGTGGCTATGGAAGTAACCGTAGAAGCGGTGCATGTTTTTTGCGGAAACGGATTTGTCAAAGATTACCACGTAGAACTTTTGATGCGTGATGCCAAAAACACACAGATATATGAAGGCACTTCCGAAATTCAAAAAATTGTGATTTCCAGAGCCATTTTGGATCGGTGATGGGATTATTGGATACAAGATTGAAGAAAAAATGAATCAAAAAGTAAGGAATTCGTTTTTAAATATTGGGTGTTAAAGAGGAAGATAATTCGTGTTTTAGAAAAACACACAACTATTTTTAAAACATATTTTCAAAAGCGTACACGATAAGTTCTCTTTGGGAATTTACCCCTAGCTTGTGCATCATGTTTCTCTTGTGGGTTTCCACGGTGTACTGACTTATAAACAAAGTTTTGGAAATATCTTGCGTGCTCATTCCTTTCTTTATAAGCCCCAGAATTTCTACCTCACGTTTGCTGAGTGTGTTTTGATCAGTATTTTCTTTAACCGTTGAGGTCATCAAAAACACTTGGTGTCCGTTTAGCACATCTAAGATGGTTGAACGCATTAACTCTGCGTCGGTAGATTTGTGCAAATAACCATCGGCACCGGCAAGTCTGGCTTTTTCTATGACTTCGAGGGCTTCAAACATAGATATGATGATGACTTTTATAGCAGGAAATTTTTGCTTCAATACCTTGCAGAATTCCAAACCGTTTTGACCTTTCATCCTGATGTCTAACAAAACCAATTTAGGTATTTTATTGTTCAATGCGACTTCAAAATCCTCGGCAGAGGTGCATTTTGCAACAATTTCAAAACCGACCTGTTCTTGTAAAATCCGTTCCAAGCCATCGGCAAAAAGGCTGTGATCGTCAACTATGGCTATGGTATGTGTCATACAACTGCATTTTTTAATGGAATATTGACAATACAAACGGTTCCATTGTTGTTTGAAGAAAAATATACGTTACCGCCCCAGCGCTCTGCACGGCTATAGATATTGTAAATGCCCATACTATTTGTGTTTTTTCGTGTGTCAAAACCAATGCCATCATCTTCGATGAGCAATTGTAATTGTTTGGGTTCTACCATGAGCTGAAGGGTAGCCGATTTGGCCTTGCTGTGTTTGACCAAATTACTCAACAATTCAGTAACAATGCGCAATAATGAATCTTTTAAAGGAGGTTCCAAAACAGGTTCATCACCCGAAAATATGTACTCAATCTTAATATTGCTCAGTTTCTCCGCGTCGGCAACCTTTAGGCTCAAACTTTCCTTTAATGTAAGAAGTTCGTTACCCATTCCGGCTATTTTTTTGTAAAAATCTTTTATTTCTACAGTGGCTCGGTTGATCATTTCCGAGAGTTGTTGGTCTTGTTTATAATTGTTGCTCACAATCAACTTTACTGCACTGATGGTAGTTCCCAAATCATCATGAAGATTACGGGCTATTTGCTTACGCTCGTCTTCCAGCACCGAAAGTGTTCTCAAATGAGCGAGTTCTTCGATTTGGTTTTTTTCCTTTAGAAGTTTGATGTTAGTTCTAATAGTTTTGTTGTATCGCCAAGCCAGTAAAACGCCGATTATAATAAACTCAAAGCTCACAATCCAATAAAAGTAGTTTGGATAGGTGATGGTATAGTAATTTAAAATACCCGCGTAATTTAGAAAATACCCTGCCGTATTAAAATAGATTAGCAAAAAAGCAATAGCAAAACCCATCACGATCTTTTTTTTCAGATTCATCAAATAAGTAATCATGAGGAAAGTATTGCCCAAGGCGATAAATACCGAGGCGATACATAGATTCCAAATCAGTATAAAAGATGGATTTTGGAAAGAAAAATATTCAGTGAAAATGGCGCACATCACGACAGCGATACTACCCATAATCAATGTGATATCATTAATTAGAAAGGAATATTGCAAGGTTTTTTTGGAATATTTCTTTGCATCTAAAAGTAACGCAATGGTCAAATAATGAAAGCCCAATGCCACTAAAGAAAGCGGTAAGGGATGCAGGTCTTTGATGAAAACAAACATCCATTCAGGAGGTGCAACAGTAAGCAGTAATTCTTCGTGAAGCAGCATAATTACCACTATAAACACATAACCCGAAAAAAACAAAAAAGCCTTAATTTTCATAAACAAGTGAAGCATTAAACTCAAAAGTGAAAACAAGAGGAAACCACCGATAAAAAAACCTATTTTTAAATAGAATCTTTTTTCCCAAAGCAGGTTGTGTGCCGGTGTGGTTAAATCGGTAAAGGCATTTTGGGTGTGGTGCAAGTTGTTAATTTTTAGTAACAACTTTTGGCATTCTCCAGTTCTGAGGGTAATTGGCACAACCGGGAAACGCGTTCGGATTTTTTTGTGATTGAGATGGGTTTTATAGGTGAGTGTATCGGTGAGTTGCCAAAGACTATCCATCCGTCTGTACACCAAAATTTGGTCTGCTTGGGTGTAAATGCTCCACCAGAAATCGTGCTGAACGCTATCTGTGTTTTGAACAGAAAGTTGCCACCAAAGCGGATAAGGATTGATTCCTAAGTTGAGCGTAGGCTCAGGTGCCCATTTTTTAAAATCGTCTTTTGAGAGGTGTTGTAGGGCGGTTTCCAAATTTCCACTTTCAGTACTGTCCACCCAATAGGTTATGTATTCGGATAGGTCTTTTAGGTTTGGCCCGGCTACTTTTAAAGTGTCGGTTTGGGCAAATAAGGAATTTGGGCTCAAGAACAAGAGCAAAAAAAATAGGGTAAAAGGCTTGAGTTGGGTCATAAAGCAAATTTGAGAAGTAAAAAATAGTTAAAAATACCAAGTTTTAGGTATTTTTTTTTGAAACCTATAAAATACATTTGAAAAGTTAATAACATATAAAATTGTAATCTGATGAAACCGAAATGCTTAATCACTATTTTTTTTTCATTTTTTGTACTGTTAAACGGCACTGACATGTTTTCACAAGAGCTGCCCGGTAAGTTTTACGGCAAGTATGTGAGCAATGTTTGTGATGCATGCCATTGGACTTTTCATGAAGATGGTATGGGAGAATGGAGCGTAGGAATGCGTTCCGGAAACGAACGAGTAGCTTTTATTTGGGAAGCTTTGATTGACAAAAATGGCGATTTGCAATTGGCTAAACAAGGAAACGATACAGGTTATGCTGTTAAAATCACTTATATGACTGTGCCGCTGAGCGAAAATGTAAAAAGCACCATGATTACATCTCAAAGAGACAATCCGCAAGCTATGGGTATTTTCTGGTTTAACGACCAAAAAATCACTTTTCAGTTTTTGGCAAAAACCAACGGGTTTTATGGTAAGATGTAAAAAATCATAGGTATGAAATGGTTTGTTTTTCTTTCAGTAATTGTTTGTTTATCAAATAATAATCTACAAGCTCAAAATTTTTTAAAGGATTTAGGCAGGTATGATGAAGCGACCATAAAAGAACTTTCAGCAACTTATGAAGTGCCCTTGATAATTATTGCCAATCGAGTCTATTTACCGGCATCTTCCTGTTTAGATATCAGAAAAATTGGGGGGGATACTGAAAATAGGAAACTGGGTGGTGATACGGAAAACAGAAAATTAGGAGGAGATGTAGAAAACAGAAGACTTGGAGGTGACACCGAAAATCGAAAATTGGGCGGAGATATAGAAGACAGAAAATTAGGCGGAAACACCGAAAATCGCAAGTTAGGCGGTGATACTGAGAATAGAAAATTGGGAGGGGACACTGAAAGCCGAAAATTGGGTGGGGATGTAGAGGATAGAAAAATAGGTGGAGACACTGAAAGCCGAAAATTGGGTGGGGATGTAGAGGATAGAAAAATAGGTGGAGATATTGAAAACAGAAAATTGGATGGTGATACTGAGAATAGAAAAATAGGTGGGGACACAGCTGAAATTAGCTGTCTTAAATTAAAGGACAAGACAGGTTTTATATTAAAGAACGTAAATCCCAATGCTGAGGTATATTATTATTATCGAGGGAAAAAAATCGAAGCAGAGTCTATGATAATAACCTATTAATTAATTTTTTAAAAATTAGAACAATGAAAAAAATTATGTTTCTTCTTATCGGTATTTCATTATTTGGTTGTGCAGTAGCGCCTAAATATAACTTCTATGATAAAGTTCCAAATAAAACCTTGGCCTTAGGCACGAAAGGGCTTGTTATAGAAGCGACTGACGGTAGTTTTAAATGGGAATATGGAAAGGAATATGAAGTGCCCACAGATTACCCTTTTTTTAATTGGTACACCAGTAGTGCCTCATTGGCTTTAAGCACAAATGGTTTTGACAAGGTTAACGAAACTAACGCTAAAAAAGTAATAGTAAATACGCCTTATAGAGACGAACCCATGTATGGCTATTTACAAATCAGTAAAATAATTACCGAATGCAAGGATAAAAGTCCTGAAACGCGGTCATACTATATTCAAGTGCCTGAAAATTATGTGAATGCAGCCGAAGGCGGTAAAGTATCTGTTATGTATGAATCTTATAGGTGTATCAGCGGATATTACTCAAATGGAAATAAAGGTACAACCAAGCACGGATACTCTTCGTGGGTATTGTGGCTATCAGATAGGCCACTTTAATTATTTTAACTCTTTAAAAATTCACAATGACCTCAATAGAATTTTTCAACCGCTATCGCTATGACCTTCGAAAAGACAAATTAGGTGGTGGCAGTTTTGGTACAGTTTATAAAGCTTATGACCATGTGCTTGACCACTATGTAGCAATCAAAGTATAGGTAGAAGTGGAGAGATAGTAGGTAAAAACAACATTAAATACTAGTCAACTTCATGCGTACAGTCAATATCAAACAAACCGCAAGCAACTTCGGCGCGAAATCTACTTTAGATTCGCTTAAAAACGATGTGGAGTCGCATCTAAAAATTACCTTTTTAGGTGTTTTGCCTATCAAAGATTTAAAAGTCAATGCAGAAAAAGTTGAAAATAAAAACTTTAAGCCCGTTTTGCTATACGCAAACCAATACTGGGTGATAACCTTATATCATGTAAAATCTGAAGTGCTTTCTTATAATTTCGATTTAATAGCCATAAAAGACAATGCAGAAATTGGTTTTGAAATAAACTTTTCCGGTGACTATTTGGTGAATTTTAAACAAAGTGATTACGCATTCTCGTGTAATATGTTTGATGCAGATTCTAACGTACTTGTTGCATTTTACAACTACACAAAACAACTTAACATTCGCATGCAAACCAAAACAGACCCGCGAGAGAAATGGTTGTCATGGGCTTCACAGTGTGTTTTATATGGACTCATATCTATTTTTATTTTTTGGATAGCGGTCGGTGTACTCAAACTGACCTATGAACACGTGAATGAAAGTAGTAGGGTGCTCATTATTGCAATGCCTTTTGCAATATTGTATAGTTTTTTAAAAGGGACTGTTTTGCTGAAAATCCTTTATTTTTTATCGTTTGCAGGGGTTATCTTTCTCAGTTTTTTTGGTTTTATTTCATCCGCTAAAAAAGGAAAGCAAATTTTGGAAGAAATATCAACTGCTTAAATAAACCTAGATGATAGCTCAGCATTCAAAAATCAGAAAAGTACCGGTTTATAAAAACCCCTTTTTCACTATCGCTTTTGTTTTTTGCTTATCAACAGCTATGTTTTTTGGTCAAAATCTTCCACCCGATGGTTTTGTGTTTATCAAAGGAGGTTATTACCATAGGCAAGTGTATGACAGCATCACGAACCTTACTAAAACGTATCCCTCACAACAAATTTCCGATTTTTATCTCAGCGCCACCGAAGTGAGCGTACAAGATTTTCAAGCCTATTGTAAAGCCAACAAGCGCGCTATGTCTCCCGCTCCGGATTGGGGTTGGGATGACCAAAATCTTCCGATAGTAAATGTTACCTACCACGATGTAGTTGATTATTGCGCTTGGTTGTCTAATCAGTACGACATTCCATTTCATTTGCCCTCGTGGGACGAATGGGAATATGCCACACGATCAGGTGATTTTGATCCCCGCCAAACGGACGAAATCAACACACATCAAGTCATCTATGTAGCTAACAGCTACGAAAAGCCCAAGTGTGTCAGCTGTATGCAGTCCAATGCTTTGGGAATTTACGCCGGCTTGGGAAATGTGTGGGAGTGGGTTACGAGAAGTACTGTTCAAATGGATACTTTTAATATGATTGAAGTAATTCGACAAGAAACTTTTTGGACAGGTGGCAGTTTTTTTGAACAAGCCACCAAAGTAAAACCCAATAGTTTGATGCCTATACGTGAAAACACCCGCAGACAAGACGTAGGTTTTCGGGTGGCAGTTGGTGCGGTTGAATTTCGTAAAGCAGTGTTATTACAAAAAGTACAACACTTATTAGATCAAATTTTTGGAGAGAAAAAGGCGAAAGCCAACGATGCCGGTATTTTTATAGAGGATACAGTATTTCTTCGGGAAAGTATTCCCGGTGATACAGCTTTGAGTTATGATGTTAAGACTTCTGAGTTGTTTTTTTGTTGTGTATTGGCTATCCCTAGTGATGATGAAGAAACCATAGAATATTTTTCCATGGGATTTAAAGTGCCAGAAGAAAAGGGAGATTCCGTATTTGACCTGATGCACCTGCTCAATGTAGAAACCGAGAATCTTTCCTTGTTGAAGAATGCAATTTAAATCATGCTTTTTATGAAGTTTACAACGGTACTTTACCTATTACCTTTTTTGCTAATTGCGCAAAAACACGGACTATCGTCCGAAGAAAATCTTGAGCAACTGTTAGAAACAAACTTTTACAGCAATACCATTTTTGTACACCACGAATTTAATGAAGAAGTGCCTGCGGACACGCTTAGTTACACCTTTTTTTCTCCCGAGGTCAGAATAGAAAAGGATACACTTTATCTGTCCTATACACAAAAATATCGCGATAACGCTACAGGGGTAACAATTGAAAAAATCGTTCAATCCATACCGTTGTTATGTATTGAAGAAACGATAAGCTTTAATTTCACCTTCGGAGCCACCGACCGATTTGAACCCAGTCTCACTTATTTGGGTTTTGCAATGTTAAAAAAAGATTGTAATGAAGAAAGTATTTATGAAATAGATTTTGGGCTATGGGAATCAGGTAGATACAAGGATACAGATTTTAAATTCAAATTTACCGATTCGCCCTATATTGCCCGATTCCCCATAAAACTTACCAAAAAGACTTTGAAAAAAGTGCAGAAATACATAAAACTAATTAAGGATGAAGCCGACAAATAAATTTTATACAATAGCCTTGTTGTTTATAGGTCTCAGCTGTTGGCAAGCCGAGGCACAGTTGAATATTCCCGCTCACTTTGCCTATGTAAAAGGCGGAACATTTATTGAGAACAGTATCAGTTTAGAATCCCATAAAAATGATAGCTACTACACAAAAGAGATAGCTCCTTTTTATATGTATCGCTTTGAAACCATGGTGCATACTTTCGAACAATTTTGTGAGGAAACCAAGATGGAGATGCCTCCACAACCCTCGTGGAGCAACGGATTGATGCCAGTAGTCAACGTTACCTACGACCAAGCCGTGTCTTTTTGCAATTGGCTGTCAAAGAAATACGGTATGCGTTTTAGACTGCCAACAGTAGAAGAATGGCAGTACGCAGCAAAGGCGGCAAATTTCCAGACGGAAGAGCTCATCTACAACCACCCACTTCCCAACCAATGGGTAGTTTACTCTAAAAATGCAAGAAATCATAGCCCAAGTTGCATCAGCTGCATGCAGCCAAATGAAATAGGATTATACGCCATGTGCGGAAATGTGTGGGAGTGGACTCAACAACAACTTAAAGGTTTTGAAACTTCGATAGTGGGAGGTGGATATATGGACGAGGCAAACAACGTTAAAATAACCTCTCAAAAGCCTTTTTCGATGAAAAATTATCAAGGAGACTTAGGTTTTAGATTCGTCGTAGCGTTTGATGATTTTCAAGCCTATTTAAATAAAAATTAAAATGATACGATTTGACCAACCGGCATATCCAACGGCTTATTTTAGCGATTTAGTTTATGCTATTTGCCCTCAATGCCGACACGTTGCCAAAGTGGAAACGACCATTCATAATCAGGCGAAAGCTATATTATCAAAGCGTCAGTCGGTTTTAAGTTGTAAATATTGTGGTTTAGTGCAGGTAAATAACCAAAAATGGTATGGTACTTATCAGGGTTTTGTTAATACTCCTTGTGGAAATTGTGGCAGTCGGGTGTTGTTTACCTCAAAACCGCTCAAAAAAACTTCGCCTCTTCTCACAATAAGTTGCGAAGTGTGCAAAAAAGAAAAAGCCTATCAGCCGCAATGGTTTAGGTATAAAAATGACCACTCAAAAGAACCCTATTATGGCTTGGACGTCTTCTTGCAAATAGGCGTAAAAAACCATACTTTATGGTTGTACAATTTAAAACACTTACAGTATTTAAAAGATTATATAGTAGCTTCCTTGCGTGAAGACGACGGCAGGCATAAATACTCCATGATTACTAATTTACCACAATGGGTCAAATCGGCTAAAAACAGAGATTTAATACTCAAAAAGTTACATCGTTTAGAACAAACCTATCACGCAATTCCTAATAAATAAAACATGAAACGATTCGCTCCCCTTTTTTTAGTTCTAATGAACTTGCAAAGTTACGCTCAAGAAGAAGCCTTGTTTAAGGCGGTGAAAGACTTGGATGGCGATGGCATTCCCGAAAATATACAATTGGTTGAAAACGAGAATTACAAATACACGTTGCAGATAAACGATTTGACTGAAAAAGTGGCCTTTGGTATGGAAGGTTTCAATATCATAGACATCGACACCACAGACCAGTTTAAAGAAATTACCGTATTCACCTCAGGACCCAGCGATGATTATGAATATGAAATTTTTAGATATCAAGATAACCGCTTGCGCCTTTTAGGGCATTTGGAAGGTTGGATTACCGTAAATGGAGACGAGACTCTTTTTACAGATAACGGAGAAGGATTTTGGAGTAGAAGAGATGTCTATTTTCTGAATAATGACATTTTAAGTCTTGGAAAATTCCCGCACAAGAATGAGTATTTTGTGGGTGTAAACGTAAAAGTTAAAAATTCTTTTCAGCTTTTTAACGACCTCAATAATTTAGAACCTTTTATCTGGATTAAGCCAGAATCGAACATCACAGTGCTTACCGCTACGCTTTGGGAAACTGAGAACGAAAATATTGAATTTATTTATCAAATAGTAACAGAGGACGGTCTTTTGGGCTACACCAAATTGATGCCTTTGCTCGAAAACACCGAGGGACTTCTTATGGCCGATTGATTTTTATTTTTAACAGCTTGCAGTACTTTCAAAACCACTTCCACCACGGTTTTTTCTTATCCAACATAGGCAGGCTATGATTGACCGTTGTTAACGAATCAAGAGGTTGCCAGCACATGTCGGGTTGGTTTTTTTCTGCCGAAATCACATCGCCGGGTTCTACTTCAAGCAAATAAGCCGTATTATTGTCTGCAGCATGTGTACTACTTTGATTAAACATCGTGTATGCTTTTTCTGGAGTGCTTACCGATGTGTCACAGAGCAAAGCAATAAGCGCTTTGTCACTCCACGCCTCGGCCAAGCCATCTGAACAAATAAGTATCAGATCTCCGGTTTTTAAATAGCCCAACGAATGTATTTCCGGTTTTGTGATATTTCCGGACGCATTGGCGAGTATGGCTTTTTGGATTTCATTGGAACGCGGATGATTCCGAGCGGTTTCGCGACTTATTTCTCCCATTTTAACTAGGTTGGCTACAAAAGAATGATCCCAAGTGTGCCAAAAGATTTTCTCTTGAGGTCTGATTATATAAACCCTACTATCGCCTATATGTGCTGAAAACCATTGGTTCTCTATTTTGAAAATTCCTGCCAATGTGGTGCCCATACCTTCTTTTTCAGGATGCTCCATTAAAAGTTCGTTGAGCCTCAGATTAGCATTTTCAATCAAAGCGGAGATGTCTTGAGTGCTTTCAAATGTCTTTTCTAAGGATTCCGTAAGCACAAAGTCTAAAATGGTTTGACTGGCCAGATCGCCATTGCCATGTCCACCCACACCGTCACAGACGACAAACGCATTTTGATGATGACCAAAGGTGTCTTCTTGATAGGAACGCTTGCCGATGTGGTGATGTTTAAAAACCTTCATGTTTAATAGAATCTATCTTGGCAACCAGCATACGGCAAAAGGAATTTTTATCACCACTTTTTCGTCAAAAACGCTTCCATTTACGTCGTTGTAGAAATAAGCTCTGTAGTAAATATATCCGATGGTGCGTTGGCCATAACTACCTCCTTTGATGTTTACGCCAGACGAATGAGAACCGGAGCTTTGCGTAAAAAGCGGAGACGATGTGTAATTGGTGAAACTGATTTCATCCTCATAGTTTATATCTGCATCATTAGGCCAAATCCTCGCACTTTTAGACTTTCCTAAAGAATAACTCACGTCAAAAACCCACGAGTTGTCGTGTTGTTCAACCAAGGCTGGAAAGAGAGCCATTTCTTGGTTCAACTCACTAACGGTTAAAAATAAACTATTGCCCAGTTGAGAGTCTATCGGTCTGAAATAGTTCTTTTTTTCAATATCACTCAATACCAATAAGTGTTCTTTGGCGATTTGGTCACCGTCGTTTGCAGCCTTTTGAAAAAGCTGCTTGGCATAAGCGACATCTTTAGGCACGCCTCCTGCGCCAAAGAGATAAAACTCGCCCAGACGTCTGGTAGCCATACTTTCACCTTTTTCTGATGCTTTTCGATACCATTTCACAGCCTCTGCCCAGTTGTACGGAACACCTGAGCCATCGTCAAACAACAAACCTAAATTCCGCATTGCCCAAGAACTTCCCTTGTCGGCTGCCTTCTCATACCAAGTTTTGGCTTTTGTGTAGTCTTTATCAACTCCATAGCCATTGTGGTAGAGGTAACCAAGGTTGGTCATAGCCTCCCCATCACCTTTGGCGGCAGCTTTTTCAAACCACTCTTTAGCTTTGCTGTAATTTTTTTCAACACCTTTGCCATCTCTGTACGTCAATCCTAAATTTCTCATAGAAAGAGCGTTGCCTAAATCGGCTGCTTTTGTGTACCATGCAATCGCTTGATTTGAATTTTTAACGACTCCATTTCCTTTTTCGTACATAATACCTAAGTTGTTCATGGAGACAGCCAAATTCTGTTTGGCTGCTTGCTCATACCAATATTTGGCTTCTGAGTAATTTTGGACTTGCCCCCCCAATCCATAATGATAAATATAGCCTACACGGTGTTGAGCATCTGCCATACCACTTTTGGCTGATGGCATCAGCAAGGGAAAGGCATCTTTATAATTGTTTTCGTCATAAAGTTTTTTGCCTAACTCATAATTGCTGTTACTTGCGTTTTTAGTATTGGATGGTTGCTCTTCTTTTTTGGGAATCTTATTTTGATTATCTGTCTTATTTATTAAAGGTTGATTTTCATCTGCTTGATTATTTGTCAAACCATTTGAAGAAGGTTTGTCATTTTTTGAAGTGTCATTTTTTAATTGTTGTACAGAAGCCAACCAATCTCCTTTTTCATTAATGTAGTATGAACTGTCCTGATCCACCACATAGGCTTTTCCATCTGTAAAAGCACCGGCTGAAATAAATTTGGGTTTTATGACAATACTGTCTCCTTTCTTGTAACCCATTAAGTCTTTTTCAAAATAAAGCACAGGGCTTTCATTTGCAGATTCATCAGGATTTTCTATTTTGTCCAAAGGAAAGAAGATTATTCCGGCTGCCACTGCGGCGACGCCCAATAGCCCAAAAGTAACATACTTAAAAGCATGATTTTTAGAGGGATTTGTTTTTTTGGTAATTGCTTTTGGTGAAGAAACTTGCGTTGGGGCAGATTCTGTATCTACCTGACGAACCTGTGTTGCCTCATAAGTTGGAGTCACACGGGTTGCCGGTTCTTGAACTACTGTAGCTGATTCTTTGCCGAGACTTTTTAAAATCTCATCTGTGTTTTGTACCCTGTTGCTCAAATCGCGTTGCAGACATAATAGAAGAGTTACTTGCCAATTTTTAGGCAGAACTTTAATTTTTTCTTCAATGTTTTCTTTGAGTATATGTTGCGTGATTTGATTTTGCCATTCGATGCTAGCCGAGCTTATTCCGTTGACATTGAAGAGTTTTAGACTTGTGAAAATTTCATAGGCAATGACCCCGAAACTCCACAAATCTGTATTGAGTTTTAAAGGCTCTCCTTTAATTTGCTCGGGCGAACTGTACTGTATGGTGCCACCGGCAAAGCTGTTTTGAAAACGTGAACCTTGTCCGTCCTCAGCCTGTTTAGAAAGGCCAAAATCGGTTATCTTTGGAACGATTTGACCGTTTTTTCTGATGACAACAAGTATGTTTCCGGGCTTTAAATCGCGGTGAACAACTTTGTGCTTGTGGAGGTGCGCAATGCCATTCAACAACTGTAGTGCAATGTCTTCTCTCTGCTCAAAATTTAGGTTGGGGTGGTTTCTAATAAACTCGGTTAAATTTCCTTCTTGATAATACTGCATCAAAGCATAGTCAAAAACACCCTGAAAAGACTCGAAAGTAAATACCTTTTCGTAATGGGCTATGTTGACGTGCGGCGGCAAATTGGAAATGGCTTCAAATTCCTCTCTGAGAGAAAACTCCTTGTTGCCAAGGCGTTTCACTTCCGAAATTTTGATAGCAACATTTCTGTCCAATACGGTATCGTATGCCTTGTAAACGGTGCCGAAACTACCTCCTCCTACTTTATCGGTTCGAATGTTAAATTCATAACGCTTGAGAAATTCTTCCTGTTTCATACTTGGCAGTTTTGTTTAGTTTATGCTACAGGGATTAAAATTATTAAAAATTTAAACTAATAAAATACCAACATTTAGGTATTTTTTTGACAATTTCATTTTTCGAAATTTACATTTTCAAAATGAGCATTTTTTTGTAATAGATTTAACACATAAAACTAACTAACTATGAAATTCATTTTCACCTATTTTTTTGCATTGTTGTTTTGCACCCAAGTTATAGGGCAAGTATCCGATGCCAAGATGCAAGAAATCTTTGACAACCATAAAAAAGAATTTGACAAAAGTACCGCTATCTTAGGTTGCGGGCATTATATGGACAGTTATACGTATTTTGCCAAGCAAGCAGAAAATGCAGGTCTGGATGCCGCTTTGTCTATTTCCGGAAAAAAAATGGGAGATATTGGTTATCAAATTTACCAAAGAAGGGTTTTGAACGGAGAGATAAACTCAACACATGCTCTATTGCCAACCTTGCAAAATATGTTGAATAAATTAAGTCAAGGCCTCAACAATCCGGACTTTAATTTTACTATAAGTGTATTAATATCCAATCAAGTAAATGCTTTTGCTACGATAGGCGGCTATTTGTATGTTACAGAGGGCTTGCTGAGTTTTGTTGATACTTATGACGAATTAGCTTTTATTATAGGTCATGAAATTGCCCATATAAGTTACGGTCATTCTAGAAGAAAAATTACCAAAATGACGATTACCTCAGATTTGCTCAATATGTCGGGTCTAGAAAATTTTACAAACATTGCGCTAAATACCAATGGCGTACTGTCGGCTCCTTTCGATCAAATAGACGAATACGAATCAGACGAACTCGGGTTTGAAATTGCGCTGAAAGCCGGATATGACAAGTACCGTTTTACCGATTTTTTTAGAAAACTGGCCAGAAACGAAAACAAAACTTTGCTCAATAAGTTGGCTTCTACACACCCTTTTGCATCAGACCGTGAAAATTGTATCAAGGATTATATCATAAACCAAGGATAAATGCTTCAACTTCTATTTGAAAATCAACCCATAGATTTTACCGAAAAACAAGTTTGGCACATAGGGAGAAAAGGCTTTGGTGCCGACATAGAATTAAATGACACGGCGGTTTCTCGTTCACATGCCACATTCAAATGGGATGCTGCATCCGCTGAAATCAGCGTGAAAGATTTGGGGAGTTCCAATGGCACTTTTGTCGATGGTAAAAAAATCGAACCTCAGGTTTGGGTTTTGCTTAAAAGTGGCAACAAAGTATCCATTTCATCATTTGAATTTGTACTTCACGATCCGAATGAACAGCAAGCATTTAACGAAAAAAAAAATATAAAATCTCCAAAATTTTCCCTCTATGCGCAACTTCTGGAGCGCGGCAAGATACACATAGGACGCGCTACCGAAAATCAACTCCTACTCAACGACCCGACTGTCTCTAGGAAACACGCCGTACTATCCTATGAAAACAATTGTTTTTGGATAGAAGATTCAGGGTCGGTAAACAAAACTTTTGTAAACGGATTGGAAATACGCTCCAAAACGAAGATAAAAGAAACAGACAGCATCACCATTTCTTTTTTTCGCATTCATTTGCAAGAGGGTGTTACCGATTTGCGCGAAACAAGTGCGTCTATCAGTGCTGTGGGTATTCAAAAGAAATATCCCAACGGAAAAATAGGCTTACAAACCTTGACTGTTGATGTGGAAAAGTCTTCTTTTGTTGCCTTGATGGGGCCTTCAGGTTGTGGAAAATCAACCCTTTTGAAGTGCTTGAACGGCGACAATCCGGCCACATCCGGCGAGGTATTGATCCATGGGCTTTCATTAGTGAAAAATTTTCACTTGGTGAAAAAGAAAATTGGTTATGTACCGCAAGATGACATTATTCACAGAGAGCTCTCAGTCTACAAAACCCTTTACCTAGCAGCCAAGCTTCGCTTACCGGACGATACCACAGATACAGAAATTGACAACCGCATCAATAAAGTCATCAAAGACCTCAAGTTGGATCAAGATGCCAATACCAACATCAGAAAAGTAAAAGTAGGCAGTTTATCCGGCGGGCAACGCAAAAGGGTTTCTATAGCCGTTGAGTTGCTCACAGACCCGACCATACTTTTTTTAGACGAACCCACTTCGCCCTTAGATCCGGAAACCATTGAAAGTTTTTTACTAAGCCTTTGTGAGCTTTCTAAGCGGGGAACAACCATCATTATGGTGACGCACAAACCGGAAGATTTGAATTATGTAGATCAAGTAATCTTTTTGGGAGTGCAGGGGCATCTTGTGTACAAAGGAGATGCGACCAAGCTTACTCAGCACTTTGGTGCCAAAAATATTGTAGAAGTGTATTCGCAGATGAGCAATATTGAACAGGTAATAACTAAATACCAGAAACCTTCCAATCAAATTTTTGAAAAAAGTCAAACCTCAGATTTAAAGCGAGATAAACCCGATTCGCTCGTGCTACAACTGTTTTGGTTGACCAACCGTTATTTTAAAATAAAACTGAATGACCGAGAAAACCTTTTGTTGTTGCTCGCACAGCCCATTATTATTGCTTGTCTGGTTTGTTTGGTGTTTAAGCAATTTCAATTGGGTGTTCTGTTTTTGGTGGCCATTTCTGCCATTTGGTTTGGTGTGAGCAACGCCGCCAAAGAGATTGTGGGTGAATTGTCTGTTTATAAAAGAGAGCGCATGTTTAACCTGAATCTTCATACTTATATATTTTCAAAATGGTTGGTACTTTCCCTGATTGCGCTCATACAAACGCTGGTTTTCACGACCATAGTGTATCTGAATTTTAAATGGCAAGCGACAGCTGATTTTGAAGATATTTACCTCCGAGGTTTTCTGCCTTCTTGGATGTTTATGTTTTGGGTGTCAGCTTCAGCAACGCTCACGGGTTTGTTTTTGTCATCTTGGTTTAGCACCACAGAGAAAGTAATGACGGTAGTTCCCATTGCTTTGATGCCACAAATTATGTTGGCAGGTGTCATGACTAAAATAGATAAATTACCCATTGAGCTGGTGAGTTTTTTCACTTTGGGACGCTGGGGCACAGAGGGTTTGGCACGTATACAAGACAGTTGCCACAAAGCCGAGGAGGGAGAAAGTATCAAAAGCTTGCTTACGATGCTACCCATAAACGGAGAAGACACAACGATGGCTGTGGGAGCGATGGAAAGTCTTGATTTGTATAACGCCAAGCTCATAGAAGAAGGAAAGATTGTTGGCGACTTTTTCAACAGCATGGATGCCAATTTGTTGGCCATATTCGGCTTAAATATACTGTTTTATGTACTCATCGTCTTTTTATTAAAAAAGAAAGACAGTTTATAAAAAATATATGCGAAAATTCATCAGTATTTTAGGTTTGCTGTTATTAGTTAGCTGGATTTTTCATTCTTGTGGAAAAGAACCCCGGTTTATAGGTATAAAAAACGCAAAAATCATGGGCATACAAGACAGTCTGTTGCTATTTGATTTAGATTATGTAGCTTTTAACCCGAACAAAGTGCTGACAAAGCTCAAGTCCTCAACCATCGATGTATATTTTAAAAACCAGTGGGTGGGTAACGCAAAAATTAGTGAAATGGTATCTTTATCTGCAAATGACACTATAGCATTACCCGTAAAGTGCGCCTTGTCATTGAATAAGCTGCATTCGTTTTACACCGAGCTCATCGCCGCAGACAGCGCAGTTTTTGAGTTGAGAGGTCACAATAAAATAGGGATTTCTTTACTGTATGTTAACAACAAAGTGGCTCAAGAGATTCGTTTAAACACCAAATCTTATTTTGAAGATGAGGTAAGAAGGAGCCTAAACGCGAATCAGGCTTTCACTGTGGAAAATTTTTCCATAGTTAGGATGACCGGTTTAAATGAATCGGAATTTGAAATGAAAATTTTGATTCAAAACACTTTACCCATCGATTATGTTTTGGAGAATATGACTCTTGGTTTTTATCCGGAGTCCGGCAATGAAAATATAGCTACTTGGCAGTTGCAAGAACCCCTATTGCAAAAAGCGATGTCTGAAACAAAGCTGCCTGTAAGTGTAAAAGTCAATCATCTTAATTTACTGATGAGCTCTAAACTTTCTTGGCTAACCTCGCAGTCGGCGAAGTTCAAACTGATTGGCATGATGAAGGTGAATATTTCCGGAAAGACTTTTGAAATCCCGATAACCGATTTTGTGACATTGGGGATGTGAAAATGATATATCATAGCTTTGGAAAATAAAGTATGCGTCGTGTAATTTAATCTCCCACTACTTTAAAAAAAGATTTTAGATTGATTTCCTATGTGTGAACTATGTAACTCTTTTGAAGAATTCCATAACACTTTTTGAGGAATCAAGTGACACCTTTGTGCATAATTATTAATCTAAAAATATAATCATGAGCTCAGGTAAAGTATTGTTAGGAGTGTTGGCAGGAGTCGCTACCGGTGCAGTTTTGGGAATTTTATTTGCACCCGACAAAGGGTCATCTACCCGAAAGAAAATATCCAAAAAAAGTAATGCGTATGCGGAAGAATTGGGTGTTAAATTCGATAAAGTTATGGAGAGCATTTCAGATAAATTTGAGTCCGTAAGAGCAGATGCCGTAAGCCTTGTCGAAAAAGGAAAAAGCAGGTTAGAGGGAGCAGAAGCAGAATTAAACGAAGCTGCCAATCGAAAAAACTGATTTTAAATATTTCACATGGAAAATCAGGCAGCTTTGATAGAAACCTTGTTTGAGAAAGCCGAAACATTTGGCAAAACGACCTTCCAGCTATTTAAACTAAAATCGATAGATGCCACCATCGGTGTGGTGACTATATTGCTTTCGCGTTTGGTTGTCCTTTTGTTTTTTTCCTTGTTTATATTGGTGCTCAACTTGGGCATTGCACTTTGGCTGGGAAAATTGCTCGGCGAGATTTATTACGGATTTTTTATCGTTTCGGCATTCTATCTCCTCATCGGAACCTTGTTGTATTTTTTTCTGCACAAATGGATAAAAAAACCCATCGCTGACCTCGTCATCTCACAGGCACTTAAATATTGAAATCATGAGAGAGAGATACACCGTAGCCGATTTGCACGCTGCTATTGAAGAACTTGAAACACAACAAGCTGAAGAAGGCCAACAATTAAAACAACAGTTCCGATTGACTTATGAAAGTGTGAAACCCATCAACTTGATAAAAAGTACTTTCAGAGAAGCCGCCGAATCAACAGACCTAAAAAACAATATTTTAAGCACCACATTTGGTTTGGCAACAGGCTTTGTTTCTAAAACCGCATTTGTAGGGCTGTCAAGTAATCCGATGAAAAAACTACTTGGCAATGCCCTACTTTTCGGCGTTACCAATGTGATCGCCAAAAACCCAAAAATCGGCATTTTTTTGCTAGATGGTATTTTGAAAATTATCCGGAAAAAACCGAATCAAGTTGATGCAGTAGTTAATCAGCTTGAGAAAGAAGAAAACCTTTTTATCTGATGCAACTCAAATTCCCCTTTCTCATCAGGTGGTCGTTACTATGTGTGGGTTTATATGTTTTTGTGAGTATGCTTTCCATTGCTCAGGACATCATACTCCCGCTGATTTATGCAACCATTATTGCGGTGCTTTTGAGTCCATTGGTGCGTTTTTTGGTGCGCAAAAAGATACATCGCATCCTGTCTATCTCGTTCGTTTTATTGATTTCCTTTTTGATTATTGCCGGATTTGTCTTGTTGTTAATCTCTCAGGTGGATTTATTGCGTGAGGCATGGCCAAGGCTCTCAGGTAGGTTTGCGCTATTATTCAAAAAAACCGTCATTTGGGTATCCGATTATACAAGTATCAGCCGAGCAGATATAGGCCTGTGGATCAATCTCAAACAGGATGAATTTTTGGCAAACAGCAATTCGGCTATAGGGGATACTTTAAATTCTGTCTCTGGTCTTTTGGCGACAGCTTTTCTTACACCTGTTTATGTTTTTATGCTGTTGTACTATCAATCTCATTTGGTTAAGTTTATCCATCTGCTTTTCGGAAGTTCCAACGATAGTAAAGTCGGTGAAATACCCATAGAAACGAAAGAAATTGTCCAAAGTTACCTCATCGGGCTCTTTTTTGAATTTATTATTTTGGCGGTTCTAAACATCGGTGGTTTGTTGATTTTAGGCATTCCGTATGCAGTTTTGCTTGGTATTTTAGGCGCATTTCTCAATGTCATTCCTTACGTCGGTGGTGTGGTGACCCTGTTGCTGTTTATGGCGGTTGCCCTTATCACCCAATCGCCGATTTATGTTTTTTATGTGCTGGCTCTTTATTCGGTTATTCAATTTATTGACAACAACTACATCGTTCCTAAGATTGTAGGCTCAAAAGTCAAACTCAATGCCTTGGTTTCAGTCATTGCTGTCATTGCCGGTGCAGCCTTGTGGGGGCTCTCAGGTATGTTGCTTTCGATTCCTTTGGTCGCTATCCTCAAACTCATCCTCGATCGAATAAGCTATCTAAAACCTTGGGGGTTTTTGTTGGGGGAAACTGAAATGCCCGCAAGCAAACCGCGAAGCAAATTTTTGAAAAGCCAATCTTACCAATTCCCGGAAAAAGTAAAAAATTTGACTGTGTGAATTTTGCAACTATTTCGCAATATTATACAACACTTTACGCACTAAACAAAACCACCTTTGTAGCGTGAAGATGATTTCACTCAGGCTCCGCCGGATGCGGAAACTTAATACCAAAAAAATGAACACAACCGAAGCAAAGGGGAAATGGAATGAACAAAAAGGCATACTCAAACAAAAATTTGCCATGCTGACAGACAATGACTTGATGTTTGCAGAAGGCAAAAAAGAAGAGATGTTGGGCAGGCTCGAAGTCAAATTGGGAAAAACAAAAGAAGAACTGCGCAAGATTATCGAATCAATTTAAAAGAACCAATCTCAAGCCTACGGATGGCTTGACAAAAGGTTCGCAGGCATATTTCAAAATTAGTTTCAAAATTTATCTAGTAAAAACATCAAAAAAAAACATCATGAAAAAATCAATTTTTATACTCGCGGTTGCATCGATTTCGGTCTTAGGGACTTTCGCCGTGGGTTGTAAATCCGCAGCTCAAAAAAATGAGGCCGCACGCCTGAACGTCATCGAAGCAAACAAAGATTTGAAAGTAGCTAAGATCGATGCAAAAGAGCAAAAAAGAGTCAATGCCGAAGAATGGAAAGCATTCAAATTAGATTCGGAAGCACAAATTAAAAGCAATGAAACACTCATTGCAGAATTGAAAGTGAAAATGAAAGAGACGGGGAATAGATCGGACGCACATTATCAAAAAAGAATTTTAAATATTGAGGAAAGAAACGCTGAACTCAAAAAGAGAATGGTTGACTACGAAAACGACCCAAACAGAGATTGGGACACCTTCAAACGCGAGTTTAACCGCGACATGAATGCCATCGGGAAAGCCTTTAGCGACTTGACAACCAACAATAAAAATTAACGCGGCAACGCGATTTTGTAAAGAAGCTAACCCCCAACGCAAACCGGCTGTTGGGGGTTTGCTTATTAAATCTGCTTCCGAAATTTAAGCAATCTACTGCAATGATGAAAATCAGGTATCGCGAGACAAGAAAATTGAACAAAAAAGGATTCGGTATCAATTTAACCGATTATTAAACGGATATATTTAATTAATTTTATTTCTTTGTAAGAAATTTTATTACTCTGTAAGAAATTAACGAAAATATTATTCAGTTGAAGTTACACATCAAATATATGGTGAGCAATCGTTGTAAAATGTTGGTCAAAGCAGAATTGAAAAAGCTCGGGCTGCATTTTGTGATGGTAGATTTGGGCGAGGTTGATATCATGGAAAATTTAACCGAAGAGCAACGCAACCTGCTCAGAAAAGGGCTTAGCCGTTGCGGGCTTGAATTGATGGATGACAAGAAAGCGGTGTTGGTTGAAAAAGTAAAAAATGTAGTTGTCGAAATGGTGCATCACTCAGATGAGCAAATCAAAACCAACTTTTCGGATTATTTGAGCGAAAAATTGGATTATGATTACACTTATTTGGCCAATTTGTTTTCGGAAGTACAGGGCATAACCATCGAGCATTTCCTGATAAGCCACAAGATTGAACGAATAAAAGAGTACATTATTTACGATGAACTCAACATCACAGAGATAGCTTGGAAGATGAATTACAGCAGTGTGGCACATCTGTCCAACCAATTTAAAAAAATGACCGGGCTTTCACCTTCTCAGTTTAAACGATTGACAGAAAAAAGGCGGACGCCGATTGAAGATATATGAAGCAGGCTGAACAATTTAACAAAACAAAAAGAAGGTTCCGGTAATGAAAAAATCAACTGAGCAAGATTTAATCTTAGCCAATAAAAAGCTAATCTTTCAGAACAAGGAGAAAGAAATGCGCGCGGCAGAATTGGCCATTGCCAACAAAGAACTAATCTTTCAGAATCAAGAAAAAGAAAACCGCGCGGCAGAATTGGTACTCGCCAATGCCGAACTTGCATTCCAGAATCAAGAAAAAGAAAACCGATCAAACGAATTAATCATCGCCAATCGGGAGCTGGTTTTCCAAGACAAAGAGAAAGCCAAAAGAGAAATTGCAAACAAGGAGTTGGAAGAGCTCAGCCGTTCGCTCAAATCATACGCCAAATACTCGTTGGGCCTCATTGAAGCCAGCCGTGACCCACTCATTACCATCAGTGCCTCGGGGAAAATCACGGACATGAATCAGGCGACGGTCAACATTACCGGGCTGACGCGTGAAAGACTTACTGACACCGATTTTTTTGAATATTTTACCGAACCCCAAAAGGCTCGTGAGGTATATCAAGAAGTATTTGAAAAAGGATTTATAGCCGATTTTCCGCTTACCCTTCGCCACAACGAAGGCAAACTCACCGATGTTTTATTCAATGGCTCGGTTTATAAAGACGATGACGGAAAAGTATTGGGCGCGGTCATCGTTGCCAGGGATATGGCCGAGCAAAAGAGAAACGAAAAAGAATTGACAGAAGCCATCGTGTTTGCTGAGTTGGCAGCTGGTATCGCCGAGGAAGCCAAACGAAAAGCGGAAGAATCAACCAGGACAGCCGAAAATGCCGTCAAAGCAAAACAGCAGTTTTTGTCAAACATGAGCCACGAAATCCGAACCCCGATGAACGCGATTATCGGCTTTACCAAAGTGTTGCTGAAAACAGACTTAACTGCAAAACAGAAAGAATACCTACACGCCATAAAAATGAGTGGAGATGCGTTGATTGTACTTATCAACGACATATTAGATCTGGCAAAAGTAGATGCCGGAAAAATGACTTTTGAACAAACACCCTTCAAAATGGAATTGTCTATCTCCGCAATGCTCCATTTGTTTGAGCCGAAAATCAGAGAAAAAAATCTCAAATTGATAAAGGAATATGATGATAGGATCCCCGAAGTATTGGTTGGCGATTCGGTGCGCTTGCATCAAATCATCTTAAATTTGGTGAGCAATGCCGTAAAATTTACCAACAAGGGCGAAATTAAAGTTTGCGTTCAAATGCTGCGTGAAGACGAAGAAAAAGTAACCATCGAATTTACGGTAGCGGATACCGGAATCGGTATTCCCAAAGATAAAATAGGAAAGATTTTTGAAAACTTTCAGCAAGCATCCAGCGGCACATCCCGATTGTATGGCGGAACAGGTTTGGGACTATCCATTGTCAAACAATTAGTTGAACCTCAGGGTGGTAGCATTCGAGTAAAAAGCAAAGTGGGTGAGGGTTCTGTTTTTAGCTTTACCTTAAATTTTCCAAAGACCACCGATGAGGCAATGTTAGAAGATGAAATAGTAGAATTGGATGTGGAAATGAAAAACATAAAGGTTTTGGTGGCAGAAGACATTGCGCTCAACCAATTGTTGATGCGAACACTGTTGGACGATTTCGGATTTGATTGTGATATCGCCGCCAATGGGAAAATAGCCGTTGATAAAATGCAGTCGAATCAGTATGACATCGTGTTGATGGATTTGCAGATGCCCGAAATGAATGGGTTTGAAGCGACCGACTACATTCGAAACAAATTAAAATCTGACATTCCCATTATGGCGCTTACGGCCGATGTAACCACGGTCGATTTGGCAAAATGCAGGGCTGTCGGAATGAACGATTACATCGCGAAGCCGGTAGATGAACGCTTATTATACAGTAAGATAATTGGGTTGGTAAAAAAATCAATGCGCGTAAATGTAATTAAAGAAAATGAAATACAGGAGACATCAAAATGCATCGATTTGGATTATTTGATTCATCGCACCAAAGCAAATCCAAAGCTGATGATGGAAATGATTGCTGCTTATCTCGAACAAACACCCCCACTGATTGAATCATTGAAAAAAGGCCTGAAAGATAAAGATTGGCAGTTGTTGCATGCATCAGCCCATAAAATGATTCCATCTTTTTCAGTCATGGGAATCAGCGCCGATTTTGAAAACATCGCCAAAAAAGTTCAGGAATTTGCTGGCGCACAACAACGATCCGGAGGCTTAGAAGACATGGTACTTCAACTCGAAACAGTGTGCAACCAAGCTTGTATAGAGTTAAAAGAGGAATATAATAAAATTAAAAAAAATGAGAATGAGCAATGAAAGTAATTTATCTGCGACTGCCCCAATCAAACTTTTTTTAGTAGATGACGATGTCATTTTTCTAAAATTGTTGGAAATTGAGTTTATCAGCCTTGCTGATTTTAATTTTAGTATTGAGACCTTTTCAACCGGCGAGGCTTGTATCGAAAACTTATCGCACAATCCCGATGTGATTGTGTTGGATTATTTTTTAGACGGGATTGACAAAAATGCGATGAACGGCATTGACACCTTAGATAAAATTTTGGCTATAAACCCAAATATTCCAGTCATCATGCTGTCCGGACAAGATAAAATAGAGGTAGCCGTCAGATGCATGCATCACCAAGCTTTCGATTACGTTGTAAAAAGCGAAACCGCCTTTATACGCTTGCAGAAAATCATCCCCACCATATTTAAGTACAAAAAAATGGAAATGGAATTGAATTGGTACATGAATAAAATGTAACAAAAACCACCACTTTTTTTCTTACAAATAAGCTTAGGTTAAATGAGTATTTTTTAGATAATCAGGTTTTTGAAATTGCGAATTTCGAATACCGTACAGTTTGCGAATAAACCTAAGTTAATCTGCGAACGCTTCCAATTTCCAACTTCTTCCTTCTTTCTACTTCCCGCCATCATATGTTGCCTTTTGAGATTGATTCCGCTAGCGTCTTGATACACTTATGCCGATTTTTCCCGGAATCATCAAAGCTCCATGGCTTAGGCAAATTCTAAAAGAATCAGTGGGTAGATTTCTCTCAACTTACGGTTGAGTGCCAAGTAGTTTCCATCTTGATTTCATTTTTTGAACGCCGGATATTTGATTTTAATGCACTACTCCAAAGCAGAACACAAGCGTATGCATGTTTTAACTACTGTTAACGTCTTAAAAATGTGTGAATTGTGCAACTCTTTCCCATAAATGTATAACTCTATCCCGGCAAAAGTGACGCAACTTTGTTCAAGATATTTAATTCATCCATAATCACTTTTAAAATGAAAACAAAAAAACTATTACTGACAACCTTTGCCATCCTGTTGGTTGTTTTAATCAATGGCTGCGAGGGTGATGATTTCACGCCCATTGTTGGGCAAGCACCTACTGTGCAGTCAACAGTTCCGGTAGATTTAGCAACAAATGTACCCCTTGATCAGGTAGTTACACTAACCTTCAATAAAAAGATGAACCCTATTGCAATTGGCACAGCAGCCTTTAGCGTCGTAGGTCAAAATACTTTAGGAGGCTCCCCCATCGAAGTTATGGGGACAAGGACATACGATGACGCTTCTAACACGATGAGCTTCGTTCCTACCAATCCACTAAGTTTTAACAACATTTACACGGCTACCCTTTTACCTTTACCCAAAGTTAAGGACATCGTTGGAAACTTTGTTCAAGAAGCGTTTGTATGGACTTTTAGTACGCGCATGATTGCTGCACCTATGGTGATAGCAACCGATCCGTTAGATAATGAAACCGCGGTATCAGTTGGTAAAACCGTGACAGCTACCTTTAGCGAATCCATGGATCCGACCACGATTTCAGCCACAACTTTTACACTCAAACAAGGATCCACTTCCATTTCGGGTGTTGTAACCTATTCGGGTACAACAGCTTCATTTAATCCTTCCGCAGACCTTGAATTAGGAACCGTTTATACAGCTACCATCACCACAGGCGCTAAAAACCCATTGGGCATAGCGATTCCTGCCGATCACGTATGGTCATTTACTACGGAAACAATACCACCCACAGTCATCTCGACCGATCCGT
>PFUR01000033.1 GCA_002790195.1 Flavobacteriales bacterium CG_4_9_14_3_um_filter_40_17 | reverse complement strand
ATACTTTTGCTCCAATACGATTAATACGACCTACTCTTTGAATAACTCTTGTTGGGTTCCAAGGAATATCATAATTTATAATGGCACCCGCTCTATTTAGATTAAATCCTTCCGAAAGTTCTACTACTTAAATTACTGCGAATTACATTATAAATTTGACTTATATGCTTGGTTAGGATGGTTTATGTTCGGATATAACCTCTCTAACTTGCCACTTTTAACAAGCCCTGGTATAACTTTGTTTTTTAGATACTTAACATCTTTTTTTATAGCTTTAGAAATCGCCTCAATTGATTTAAATTCCTCTTTACAATCCTCCATTATTAGTTGATGCAATACCTCTTTCTTTAAGCGTTCTTTTTTACCGCTTAGAAGAGTATTCACTATGTTTTTGGAAGTATCCTCCTTACTGTTCGAGGTGTCCACTAAGTTGTTTGAGGTGTCCACCTTATTGTTTGAGGTGTCCTCCATAGAAATCTTTCTATTCTCAAAATATTCAGATCCTTCCGAATTTAGGTGGTAAGTTGTCCATCTCCCTTTATTTTCGGATATTAAATAGCCTTGTTTACACAACTCTTGAAGTATTCTAGTAATCTCTGTTTTGTGTTGGTCTATCATAAACTGCAACCTACTATTTGAAACTTCACCTTCAATATGACAAGTTGCAAGAATTGTTAATTCATCTTTACCCAAAGCATCTACCTCAGAACCAAATAAATCTCGAAGTACATCTAGCGTGTCTTCTGGAATGATACTGAACATTGGAAGTTCTAGAGTTAACCGGTCAGGCTGTTGATTTACTTGCAAATAAGGGATTCTCCAATGAGCATAATCCCAACCTGCCATAATTTTATTTACACCGCTACCAGCTTTTTCAGCACTACCCATCATTAAAAACATTTTTTGAAGACTTGGGTTTCTACATTCACTTATACCACCGTGATAGTATTGATGTAACGTAACCAGCAGTGTGCCTGGATTAGAAAACATAAAACTATCTGTTTTATGTTCAATGACAATGTTACCAGGTGCTGTATAGTCAGTATGTATCAAAGTATTTACAAATGCCTCACGCAAAGCAATATGAGCTGGTGTTTCATCTTGTCTAACGCCATCTTTTAATTGAAAAGGTTTGGGTAAACTTGAAGAAAGGCGAGGTCCGATTTTTAAATAAAATTGAAATAAATTAGCTTCCCAAGTTCCGTCAGGCATTATTCTATCCGTCCAACGAATGTCTGGATTGTTTGAAAGTATTTCTCTAAAATCTGGGAAAAAATTGGGCACACATTCTTGGTCTGTAATGCTTTCGGATTTACCAAACATTAATAAACCCGCCACAGTAAATCCTTGTTTTTTAGTTACACGGTCTTTTCTATATCCTCCTAATTTTTCTAACAATTCAATATCTTCTAACACTAACCAAGGATGAGAGGGCTTTGCAGCAGCAAATAGCTGGCGGTATTTTTTTAAACTGTTTAAATCAATATCCTCAATAGTATAACCATCTAAAATACGGCTGTCGTGTTGCATCGTAGTATCTGCATCGGCTAGTATTCGCCTTACTTCTTCTTTGGTGCATTTATAATCTCCCTCGTGATTTCGTTTGTAGGTGTTTTCAAAAGGATTACGCGTTAAATGAACAGGTTTTTGGGTTCTTTTGGCATTAGGTATTTTAAAAATAAGTACTGTTTTTCCTTTAACTTCAACCGATTTAACATCTTTATCTGTTAGTAGATTGCAATTGGTGGTATCGGGATTGTTGATTTTATCCCAAAATATTTTTTTAAGATTGTTAATTTTATTTTCATCAAGCCCACCAATTTTGAGCATTCCTTTGGTTTTTAGGGAAGGCTACATGACAACTTTTTGAAAGTTGTCAAATCTGATAAAAGAGCATCTAAATTTTCTGTTTTTGGAGAAAAAGAGGAAATTTTATTTTTAAAGAAATCAGTAACTGATTTTATAGAGAAATTATTGATAAAGTCGGCCATAATCAAAAATATTAATCACTTCTATTTGAGGAAAAAACAGAAATTGAAAATTAATAAAAAATAAGCTATAATTTAAAGATTTTATAAAATGTGCAGATTATATATTGAATTCGTGATATACCTTAATGAGCATACATTTTTTTGTTGGTTGGGAATGTTTTTTACACGATATATACTTAAAAAAAACAAAACCTAAACTTTCAAAATAGCGTGTGAGTTTTACGCTAAAATCCCCCAACATTCCGTATTTTAGACCCATAAATTCTGACCATGAACCTCGAACAATACATCCGCGACATCCCCGATTTTCCGAAAAAGGGGATCTTGTTTAAAGACATCACACCGTTGTTGGGCGATAAAAAAGCATTGATTTATACCCTTGATGCACTTTTTGAGCTGATAGACGGCAAAAATATCGACAAGGTAGTAGGCACAGAAGCACGTGGTTTTTTCTTCGGTATGCTGCTGGCTCAAAAATTGGATGCGGGTTTTGTTCCGGTGCGCAAGCCGGGTAAACTTCCCTATCACACTTTTGGCGCGTCTTACGAACTTGAATATGGCACCGACCGGCTCGAAATGCACAGGGATGCCATACACAAAGGCGAGCGTGTGCTTGTCCACGACGATGTTTTGGCCACAGGTGGCACGGCCAAAGCCGTTTGCGAATTGGTAGAACAAACCGGCGGAATCGTTACTCAATGTAATTTTCTGATCGAGTTGTCATTCTTAAATGGGCGAAAAAAATTATCGGGTTATCAGACGAAATCCCTTTTAAGATACTGAATGGTTTTATAGGGGAATCGGGCAGGTCTTAAATTTCAGTAGGCTCGCTTTACTTACGGGCAGACCCGCCTGAACTTTGGACAGTTGCTGGAAAAATTGGTAGAGTCAAATTGAAATGCCCGTAAACGTTAATTCTGACAGTTGGATTTTGAATTGATGAATTGGCAACATTTGAACGTATTTATTAGGTTGACAATCGAACATCTCAAAATAATATTCAGAAGGATTACAGGCACGAAAAATAAAGTTTAAACGCTTCTTAAAAACAGCTCCATTAGGCAGGAATGGGAGGTGGAATAGGGGCTATAAATCTGTGGTGTTGGTAAGTGAAAAGCATTTCAATTTTTATCGGGCAATTGTGGTAAGGAATCAAAAATATTTACTATTTTTGCGCACGCTAAACAGATACGTTCTTTAAGACTTGCTTCGGTGGCGGAATTGGTAGACGCGCTGGACTCAAAATCCAGTGATAGCAATATCGTGTGGGTTCGATTCCCACCCGGAGTACAAAATAAAACCTCAACTTGTTTGCAATGAATTTGTTGAGGTTTTTTGTTTTTAAAAAAGTAGCTGATTCTGAACGACTATTCCTTTTTAGTCAGTTTGGACCAGTTTTTATCAGCTTGGTCACGTAACTTTTCAGGACCTTCTTCCAACCAATTCTCCAATCCTTTTTTGCGGTGGAATAAATGCAACTTACCGTCACGGATTTCAAAAACTTCCGGATCCGGGCTTACTTTTGAGCCTTTGGTTGCCATGGCATAAGAACAATGCCCGCCGTATTGTGGTAGATATTTCTCCGATTCGGCCTTAAATTTATTCAGGTTTTCGATAGTAGAAAATGCAAATAAGACTCCTTCATATTTGTAGGAATACTTTGCTTTGTTTCCTTCCACCGCCTGATTGTCAAAATAGGCGACCACGTCATAACCCATTATGAAATAACCTTTTTCGGTATAAAAATCGGAATTTTGAGCAAATGATTGTGCGCTGAAAAGGAAAAGCGTAATATATAGTGAATTTTTCATAAGATTGCTTTTATCGGAAATTAAGTCGATATGTTTACGAATACTTACAACAACCAAGCCGGCTTTACCAGTTTGCTTAGGTTTGTGTATTCTGTTTGTAGCGAAATAAAAAGTGCTAATTTTTCGGTCAACGTTATTTAGGAATCGACAAAAATGAAAAAAGACTTAAATAAACAATGAAACAGAGGCATGTGGTCATAAAAAACATCGCGAAATTTGTGCTATATTTGAACGATATAACATTTAATTAACGTAATGTTTATGCGCTTCGAAATGCAAAACTTTTCTCGCCCTATCAGGATAAAAAATATAAGCAATAAACAAAATGAGCAACATACGCATCACCAAAGAATTCAGTTTTGAAACCGGGCATGCGCTCTACGGCTACGACGGCAAATGCCGCAATGTGCACGGTCATAGCTACAAACTTTCGGTCACGGTTTTGGGTACGCCAATTGCCGACCCCAATCACGTGAAACAAGGCATGGTTATCGATTTTGGCGACCTCAAAAAGATCGTAAATGAAGAAATCGTCGATGTGTTTGACCATGCGACCGTGTTCAACAAAAACACGCCGCACATCGAGTTGGCAAACGAACTCAGCAAACGCAATCACCAAGTTATTTTGGTAGATTACCAACCCACGAGCGAAAACATGATTGTGGATTTTGCCAATCGCATCAAAAGCCGATTACCCGAAAATGTGCAATTGTTTTCATTGAAACTCCGCGAAACCGCCACCTCTTTTGCAGAATGGTTTGAATCGGATAACGCTTAACCTATTTTAATTTAGATGAGAGAAAAAAAAATACCTAAAAAAATCCTCTTCCTGACCGGTACACGCGCCGATTTTGGCAAAATAAAACCCCTTTTGCAAGCCGTAGAAAACGAAGACGGTTTTCAAAATTTTGTGTTCGTCACCGGCATGCATCTACAACACACCTATGGTTATACACTCATCGAAATAGAACGCTGCGGGTTTAATAACCTGCATACTTTTGACAACCAAACCCACGAAACCACCATGGATTTGACCTTGGCCAAAACCATCGAAGGCCTGTCTGTCTATGTCAAGAAAATCCGTCCGGATATAATTGTCATCCACGGCGACCGGGTGGAAACCTTGGCGGGTGCAATTGTAGGGTCGCTCAACAACATCTTGGTCGCACACATAGAAGGCGGTGAACTCTCCGGTACAGTGGACGAACTCATCCGGCACAGCGTGAGCAAGTTGAGCCACATTCACTTTGTATCCAATACCCAAGCTCAAAAACGTTTGCAACAAATGGGCGAATTGCCATCGAGCATCTATGTCATTGGTTCGCCGGATTTAGACGTGATGTTTTCAAAGCATTTACCTGATTTGCAAACTGTGCGGGCTTATTATGAAATCCCTTTTGATGCGTTTGCCCTCGTGCTTTTTCATCCTGTAACCACCGAGGCTGCACAAATGCAAGCCTATGCCGACGCTTTTGTGGAAGCCTTGATGAAAGACACACACCATTATGTAGTCGTCTATCCAAACAATGACCTTGGCAGTAAAGCCATTCTCAAAGCGTATGGCAGCTTAAAAAACCATCCGCGTTTTCGTGTTTTTCCTTCTTTGCGATTCGAATACTTTTTGACATTGCTCAAAAATGCGCAATTCATCATCGGCAACAGCAGTGCCGGCATCCGTGAAGCACCTGCTTACGGTATTCCGGTCATCAACATTGGTACACGTCAACAAAATAGGGACTTGCAAGCCGACATACTGAATGTGGATTACACAGCGGAAAACATCTTCGAAGCCTTGCAAAACATCGGAAAACACCCAGTTTCGCCGCCATCTAACCATTTTGGAAACGGCAACAGTGCCAAACTGTTTTTATCTTGTTTGAAAAATGATGATATTTGGCAAATTAACCACCAGAAACAGTTTAGAGATTATTGATTAATGAATGTTGAATAACGTATAAATAACTTATAACCCCAATGCCTTTGGTTAATGGCTAATGTCAAAAAACATTCCACTTTTGAAACCCAAAATCTTTCTCCTCCTCCCAGACGGCATCGGCCTGCGAAATTTCGCGTTTACCCGCTTTCCAGAAATCGGGAAGCTAATGGGATATGATACCGTTTTTTGGAACCAAACCGATTATCCGGTTCGGGATGAGTTGGGATTCGAGGAACTAAAAATCACAGATGCCAAACTCCATCCCCTGACCACCGTTTACAGCCGGGCTCGCAAACGCATCGAACTCAAACTTTGGGAACAACAATTTCAAGACAAAGTTTATCAAACCTACCATTTTCCTCAAAGCTACAAGAGCCTTAAAAATGCAGCCAAAAGTCTTATGGTTGATTATTTGGTTGCCACAAAAACACATCCAAAAGGCTTGAAAAAAGTAATCACCCAAATTAAAAAGCAAGAGCGGCAAACCTCAAAATACGCTTGGTGTAAAAAACAATTGGAAGCACATCGTCCCGCGCTTGTTTTTTGCACCAACCAAAGACCTACGCAAGCCATCGCACCCATTTTGGCAGCGCAAGATTTGGGCATACCCACGGCAACTTTTATTTTCAGTTGGGATAACCTGCCCAAAGCCACGATGGTGCTCGATACCGATTGCTATTTTGTGTGGAGCGATTACATGAAAACCGAGTTACAACGTTACTATCCAAGCATAAAAGACGCGCAGATTTTCGTCACGGGGACGCCACAGTTCGAACCGCATTTTGACGCTACGTTGATAGAATCGAGACTCGATTTTTGCAAAAAAAACGGTTTGGATATTGCAAAAAAATACATCTGTTTTTCCGGCGATGACGTGACCACTTCGCCCGATGATCCGCAATACTTCGAAGACACCGCCAAAGCCGTTCGAGAACTGAACGAATCGGGACATAATTTGGGCTTGATTTTTCGCCGTTGCCCGGTCGATTTTTCGGAAAGATACGATGCAGTATTGCAGCAATATGATGATGTAGTCAAACCGATTGCGCCAATTTGGAAACCACTTGGTGAGTCTTGGAATCAGGTTTTTCCTTCGGATGAAGACATGGCCTTGCTATCCAATACGGCTAAACATTCAGAATTGGTGCTCAACTTGGGATCATCGATGGTGTTTGATTTTGCTGCACATCAAAAACCTTGTGGCTATTTTCGTTACAACCAAGCAAATCGGGCAAACAAAAATTGGAGCATTTTCAAGTGCTATCAATACGTGCATTTCCGTTCCATGCCATCGGAAAAAGCCGTTTTTTGGATAAACCAACCGAGTGAAATAGCAGCCGTTATCGAAGAGGCCATCCGCCAACCCAAATCAACAGTAGAAGCTGCTCAAAATTGGTCAAAAGTGATTAACTTGCATCCACCCGAAAAATCCTCTGAGAGAATTTGGGAAGCCATCCAAAAAATCACCACATGCACATCGGATTCTTAACCCCCGAATACCCGCATCCCAAGTTGGGCGCTTCCGGCGGTTTGGGCACCAGCATCAAAAATTTGGTGGAGGCTTTAACTGCTGAAAATGTGAAAGTAACGGTTTTTGTCTATGGACAAAAAGAAGATGAAATTTTTACCGAAAAAGGCATCAATTTTCACCGCATCAAACAACGCAGAACTCCTTTTCTGACGTGGTTTACCTACCGGAAATATTTGCAAAACTACCTAAACCGGGTCGCGGAAACGGAACACATCGGCCTGATAGAAGCCCCCGATTGGACGGGTATCACGGCTTTTATGAAGTTGCATGTGCCTTTGGTCATCCGCTTTCACGGAAGCGATGCATACTTCTGTCATTTGGAAGGGCGCAAACAAAAACGCAAAAATTTTTGGTTTGAAAAAATGGCAGTGCAATCCGCCAAAGCTTTCATCGCACCGACTACTTTCGCGGGGAATCTGAGCAAGGAAATTTTTAATATACCCGAAAAACCCATTCAAACCATCCACTACGGTTTGAAACTTTCCAACTTTAACAATCCCAGGCCGGCCGATTTTGAAACAGGCGTTTTGCTCTACATCGGCACCATCATCCGGAAAAAAGGCGTGTTGGAACTGCCGGGAATATTCAAAAAGGTGTTGTCAAAATATCCAACTGCCAAATTGATTTTGATTGGCAACGACAGCCCGGATATTCAGACAAATTCGCCGTCAACCCGGAAAATTTTGGAAGAGAAACTTGAACCTTCCGTACGGGCAAAAGTTCAGTACCTCGGCAAAATCCCTTACGAAGAAGTGCAAAACCATATCCGTAAAGCGCATGTCTGCTTGTTCCCGACTTTTGCCGAAACTCTTGGCATGGTGACGATTGAATCTATGGCGTTGCAGAAACCGGTAGTCAACAGCAACATCGGGTGGGCCAATGAACTTATCGAAGACGGCATCAGCGGATTTTTGGTTCACCCAAAAGATCACGATTTGTATGCAGAAAGGATTACAACCCTGCTTAGCAAGCCCGAATTGTGTCGCGAAATGGGAAAAAATGCACGCCATCAGGTAGAAGCAAAATTTGATATTCAAAAGGCCGTTCAGCAAAACATCCAATTTTATCGGGGAATAGCAAAACGCTAAGTCCGAAAGGTTTAAAAACTATAATCAGGTATATTTGGGCGTTCCCCCCGCTAAAGGCGTGGGTCGGGCTATCCGTTCCAATCTTTTTTTGGAAACAAAAAAAGGATTTCCACTGCTATCCCTAACGCAAAAATTAAATTAAATAAAATTTTACCTATAAAAAAGCCATACTTTTATAGAATTAAATACAGGGTTTTCTGTATTTTCTTTATTGACTTTTTTAACAATTTATCCAACCTGTCATGCGATTTATATTTATCAGAAAAACTCTTTTTACAGCTCTTTTTTTAATCGTCAATCTGCTTGTTTTCGGGCAACAAAGCACCCTTTTTGTCGGCACCTACACCGACACCGACAGCAAAGGGATTTACACCCTGCAATTTGACAACGAAACCGGCATTTTGTCTTCCCGAGAACTTGCCGCGGCTTTGCCCAATCCGTCATATCTGTACTTGTCCCCGAATAAGAACAATCTGTATGCAGTTCAGGAAACCGACAATTTTGGTGGGAAAAGCAGTGGCGCACTCAGCGCATTTACCATACACGGGGACATGAGCCTCACGCTCATCAACACCGTTCCCACAAATGGCGCAAACCCTTGTCACATATCCGCAAATCCAAATGGAAAAACCTTGTCGGTGACCAATTATTCCGGTGGTAATTTGGCATTGTATGAGGTCGCGTCTGATGGCAAACTTTCAGAAGCTTTTCAAATGATTCAGCACAGTGGAAACGGTCCGAACAAAGATCGCCAGGAAGCAGCTCACATACATTCTTCTCAATTTATCAACGATGGGAAAACACTCTTGACAGCAGATTTGGGGTTAGATCAGTTTGGGCTTTACAAGTTGGAAGACGGAAAATTTGAAGCTACCAAACAAGCTTTTGTATTTATGAATGGGGGTAATGGGCCGCGTCATTTTGCGCTGTCACCAGACAAAAAATATGTTTATGTATTGAATGAATTGAGTTCTAAGGTTACAACTATTCGCGCCAAAAAGTCGAAATATAAAATAATAGACGAACAATCTACTTTACAGCACGATTTCAAGGGGGAAAGTTACGCAGCCGATATTCACATGACTGCCGATGGTAAGTTTTTATATACTTCTAACCGGGGTGAAAATTCTATTACAATCTTTAAAAGACTGCCAAAAGGAAAGCTGGTACAGGTTGGTAATGAATCTGTTCGTGGCGATTGGCCCAGAAATTTCACGATTGACCCTTCCGGAAAATACCTTTTGGTGGCCAACCAACGTTCTAATAATATTGTGGTTTTCAGGATAAACCCCATCACGGGCGGGTTGAGTTTCGTTAGTCAGACAAGCCTGACAAGGCCGGTTTGTTTGGTGTTCTATTGAGAAAACCCGACGATGCGTCAACGAAAATATTGTTTACGTGCTCTGTTTTGGTGTGGTATCAAGAATTTTATATTTGACTAAAGCCGATAATTTCATTGTTGCAGCTGTCATCCCGCCGAAGTGGGGTGCAACAAATAAATTGGGTTTGGCTTTAGCCAAACTGAACAGATTTGTGAATGCCACGGCTTTAGCCAAAATGGGCAAGTTATGATTACTTTCCGGTCAATATTTTGTCTTTGAGAAGGTTTTTTTAGTCTCATTGAGACAAACTTGCGGCAGAAAACCCAATGATGCGTCAACGAAAATATTGTTTACGCTCTCTATTTTGGCGTGACTGTTACATTCGTAAAATACAACTTCCAATTCCCCGAATCTTTGATGTGGGTGGTGCCGATTTTAAGCCCGTTTATACCCGAATAGCTTTCCCAAGTCGTGATGAGTGAAGGCTCTGCCGCATGTCCTTTTCGGTAAACCCATTCCTGCAGCACGTAGTCATCACCATAATAAGCATCGTAGCCGTCACCCGGCGTGTAGCCACCCGAATTGGGATAAACAACGGTTAGTTTGTGCATTTCTTTTTTGCTGATGGGCGCAATTTCTTTTTCGGAATACGTTAGTGTTGTTCCTTTGTCCCACACCAATTGATACGGGAAAAGCAGCCAGAATTTGTCATTGACAAACCCGCTGTCCGCCTGTTGAAGGCTGTCTGTTACGCTTCTCCGGTTGAAATGGACAGTATCTTTCCCGCTGATTAAACGGACATCCTGTGTTTTTACATTCCACAACCACGAACGTTCAAAATGTGCCGTATCCCGATCGACATTGAAGGTAAAACCTATTTCCGAGACATTTTTCCAATTGGAAAATCCGTGGGCTTCCGCAATTTTTTCCGCAACGATTTTCGGGTCGTTGACAGCTTCGACCGTGTTTTCTTTTTCCG
>PFUR01000035.1:20050-56210 GCA_002790195.1 Flavobacteriales bacterium CG_4_9_14_3_um_filter_40_17 | reverse complement strand
GCTTGTCAGTATCAATAAGGATAGCAAGGTTTTTTTCATTTTTGTCTTTAATAAATTGGTTTTACTGTTATTTTAATAGCTTTTTGCTGTTAGCTGTTAGTCTATTTATGAATTGGCTGTGAATATTATTTTAAAAAGAGCCAAAAGCTAAAAGCTAATAAACTATCTCATCTTAACAATAATTCTACAATCCATCCACAATAACTGCGTCTTTTGGCGGGTCAAAATAAGTCTTCTTCACGTCTTTTTTAAAGGAGATTTCGCTCAATTCGATGGCAGTAATGTATTCTCCGGGTAAATTATCTGCAGCCAGCCAGTAGGTTTTGTAGCTTTTAGGAAAGGTAATCCCTTCTACAACCTGTTCTCCAAATACATCCATAAATTTTTCGGGCATGTGTTGCCCTTTCTTGAAATATGCCGGATAGGAAACAATGTACCGGATGACGGTTAGTTTGTGGGATTCGGCACTAAAATAAAGGATGTAATAATCGTCTGGCGCATCGCCGGTGCTCTCTGCGAAGGTTACTTTGACTACATCGTTCAATTGTCCTTTGTAGGTTGTTTGTGGCAACAGCTCCAAATTCACACCGGCTCCGTCCAAAACAAAAGGGATGGCAGAAAAATAATAGGGTGTCAACGCCCAAAAACGGGTGTCATACGGAATGGAAGTGCTGTCTTTAACCACTTTCCAAGCGGTTTCGCCATTCCAACCGTATTGTAAAGTGGTATCTTTTGCCTCTTTTTGTCGGGCTTTGTTGCTCCAAGTGTCCACAATTTGGTATGTATTTCTTGGGACTCCTTCACCAAGTGGTTGATAGTTGAAGTGAAAAGACAAATAACCGTTACTGTAATATTTTTCAAGTCCGCCGTGGGCTTCCATGGCATCCCAAACCACCTTTCCGGCATCGGTTTGCTGCAAACTGGTTTTTGCTTTTTCCACCCGTCTTTTAATCCAAGTTTTGGGGACAACCATCGAGGCTGTTTCCGTTGGTTCAATTTTTTTCTCCTTTTTTTCGTTGCCTTGACAGCTAATAAGCATCGAACTAGTCAGAACGGCCAATAAAATCCATGTTTTCATATTTCTTGTTTCAGGTTTCATATTTTCAGGTTTTTACTTTTGCCTATTGACTGCCGGCTTCTTAGTAGTGGTTTCGACTCGGCTCAACCAACAGACTTGCGACATCGGACTTCCCACCCACAAATATAATAAAACTTGGCTGTTTTGCACATCGTCGATTAAGTAGTACTTTTGCGTGGTTATGCAAAAACCGATTAACATACTCAACAAACGCGCCCGTTTCGATTACGAAATTTTGGACAAATTTGTCGCGGGCATCCAACTCACCGGAACGGAGATAAAATCTATTCGGTTGGGCAAGGCTTCTGTAACTGAAAGTTTTTGTGAATTCCATGAAAATGAGTTGTTTGTGGTGAATATGTACATACAGGAATATTCGTTCGGCACGCACTACAACCATGTCCCGCGTGGCGAACGCAGGTTGTTACTGACCAAAAAAGAACTTAAAGGGCTTCAAAAAAATGTCGAGAACAAAGGATTGACCATTATTCCGTTGCGCTTGTTTATCAACGAAAGAGGATTGGCCAAGCTCGAAATAGCCCTAGGACGCGGTAAAAAACTCTATGACAAACGCGAAACTCTCAAAACCCGAGAAGCAGACCGAAAATTAGATCGGATTAAGAAGGAGTATCGATAGGGCTATGCCCTGAGCCATCACATGAGTACCCGCAGGAATAGCGAGGCTGGGCAAGCAGTCAAGAATGTCATATCGAGTGCAGTCGAGATGCAGGTTGTGAAAGTACCCATTACTTATCTCATTTATTTTCTTAAATTCGTTGTGGTAAAAAATCTAAATCCAGTTTTTAATTCTGTGGGCTTTTTGCTTTATTTTTATCTGTAAATTTAAACATGAAAATATCCTAACCAAAATAAACAAACCATGAAAAAACTAATCTTCGGACTAACGGCCTGCATACTTGCTACTATTTCTTGTAAAAATGAGCAAAAACCTGAATTACCGCCCATCAACAAACTGTTGGATTCTTATTATGAAGCTTCGCTGAAGCTCAATCCGCTGAGTGCTACTTTTGCCGGTGACAACCGATACAACGATTTGTTGTCCAATAATTTAACTCAATCTTTTAAAGACAAGGCTTTGGCTGTTTTCAATAATTTTAAAGATTCACTCAATCTGTATCCGGATGACAAGCTAACAGATGAAGAAAAAACGAGTAAAGCCATCCTGTTGTGGGAGCTGGATCAAAACATCCACAGTTTTGATTTTAAAAATGAGTTGATGCCGATTAACCAGTTTTCATCTTTACAACTGATGATGGGGCAATTGGGCAGTGGGAGTGGGGCACAACCCTTCAAAACAGTTCAGGATTATCGGAATTGGCTCAAAAGATTGGACTCATTTACCGTTTGGATAGACACAGCGCAAGCCAACATGAAAAAAGGAGTGGGGCAGGGCTATGTTTTGCCCAAAACCCTGATTGTGAAAATGATTCCGCAGTTGACCGATTTCAGCAAAACCCCGGTTGAAGAAAACCTGTTTTATTCGCCTGTAAAAAATTTCCCCGAGTCATTCACGGAAGCCGAAAAGGCTGAGTTGACAAAGGAATTTTCGGCTCTGCTGTCCGAAAAATTTATCCCGGTTTTTGCCGCACTCACAGAATACGTCAAAACCGGTTATTTGGCTGCCGGCAGGGAAAGTTCGGGGATTGAAGGCATTCCGAACGGCAAAGAATTGTACAATTATTGGATAAAATATTACACCACCACTGATTTGACAGCCGAAGAAATACACCAATTGGGATTGAGTGAAGTGGCGAGGATTTCCGGCGAAATGGAAAAAGTGATGGCAGAAGTTGGTTACAAAGGCAGTTTGATTTCATTTTTTGATTATGTCCGAAACAAAAAAGAGCTGATACCTTTTGCCCAAGCCGAACAAGTGATTGCTAATTTCAATGCCATCCACGAGCGGATGAAACCCAATCTCGAAAAACTATTCGATTTAAAACCCAAAACCCAGTTTGAAGTCCGCCGTACCGAATCTTTTAGAGAAGCCTCGGCGAGTGCGGAGTACAACCAAGGTTCATTGGACGGTACACGTCCGGGAATTTTTTACGTTCCCATACCGGATGTAAAAACTTACAATTACTATGCGGATGAAGACTTGTTCCTGCACGAAGCTATTCCGGGACATCACTACCAAGTATCGATTCAGCAAGAGAATCAGAAATTGCCACAATTCAGAAGGACACTTTGGTACAGCGCGTATGGCGAAGGCTGGGCTTTATACGCAGAATCGCTGGGTAAAGAATTGGGTTTGTATGAGAACCCATACCAATATTTCGGCATGTTGAGTGCTGAAATGCACCGCGCTATCCGTTTGGTTGTGGACACCGGATTACACGCCAAAGGATGGACACGCGATCAAGCCATCCAATATTCGTTAGAACACGAAGCTGAAAGCGAAGAAAGCATCATTGCCGAAATCGAGCGTTATATGGTGATTCCCGGACAAGCATTGTCCTACAAAATTGGGCAGCTCAAAATCCGTGAACTCCGAGCTAAAGCTGAGAAAACCTTGGGAAAACAATTTGATATCCGCAAATTCCACAACCAAGTCTTAATGTCCGGAAGTTTGCCTTTGAATTTATTGGAAACCAAGATTGACAATTGGATTGCAGACGGTGGAAAATAAGTCGAAATCCGGAATCAAGAGACAAGAATCAGGGCTCAGGAGTTTGGGTATATATTTTAGCAGCGGCAAAGTGAGTTTGTACTTCGCCGTTGTTTTTTAAACATTCTATTTTACATAATATAAATTATAGAACATTATTATATCCTGCTAAAATATATGGTACGTGATTTCGGAGCTACCCAATATTCGCCTGCACTAAACTTTGATAGATGTAAAAATAATGTAATTAAGCAGTTTAACCCACACTATGCTAATACAATTAGGATTTTGTATCCAAAATGCTGGTTTTCGACACAAAATTCCTCTCGGAATTTCACTCAAATTGACGCATTTTGGATTAATCGAACTCAGGTTATTAGGAAATTAATTCGTGTTCCTTGCAATCTATTCTCAATTCACTTTCTGTAAGTTGGCTTTTTAAAAGATTACAATAATGAACGCCGTTGTAAAGTTGGTAATTGGAACAAGTAAAACACATTCGTTGAATGGTGATAACGCCAGATCGGTTCAGGTTATAAATCAATTTTAGCAATCCGTTGAGCATTACCGTTTTTTGCTCTTCGGACATTTTTCCAAGAGGCTGCTCAATGGAAGAAGCAAAAAAGGATGCTTTTTTTGCTGTTTTTTCCCCTTCGGTTGTTAAAAAAATCGTATAACTTCTTGTATCTGTTGGGTCGGTTTCTTTGGAAACTAATTTTTTGGCAAGTAAAACTTTTACACTATCGCTAATGGTGGCTTTAGTCATATTGAACTCGTTTGCCAAGTAGCCTACTTTGCATTTTTCCAAGGAATGAAAATGAATAAAAATCAGAATCTGAATTTGTATGGGGCTTAACGAATTTTCTTTGCTTTCGTTCCAAAGCAATACCCGAAACGCCTCTGAAATTCGTTCCAAAGCCACTACAATTCGGCTTTCAACCTTTTGGTTTTGCTCGTTTAAATTAAATGATGAATACTTCATATTGTATTGTTTTTTGCAACATATACCCAAGCCTTTTTACCCGATTCAAATGTTTCGAGTATTCTAAGGTATTGACTTACTTCGTATTTGTCGGTTTCAACAAGTTCCTTATCTGTAATTTCAAAAAGCATTCCTTCAATAAAATCACTTTCATTTTTAGTTTTTACAGCGATTGGATGATACTCAAGCTGGCTTTTAGAAAGAACGGTAGAGTCGGTAATTTGTAATTTCAAAACTTTATAGCCTATTAATTTATCACGTTCCCCTTTTAAGAGCCGGCCATAATTTTCGAGTTGAACTTTCTCTAACTGTAAAGTGCCGTAAGAAAAAAGTAAATGGATTGTTTCTTTCATTCGCAATTTTCCATTTCAATGATGAAATACCCTTTTTGTTTAATTTCTGCCTCCCACTGCGGCCTGACGGTTTCTATGTGGCAAAAACTACATTCCTTTGTTGTTAAAGGTTGCCCGTCTTGTTCTTTGGTTTTCAGATAATCTTTGCCATAACCGTAAATTACGGTAGTGTCTTTAATTTCCTGTGGTGCTATAATGTCGAAGTGCATCACGCTACCTTCTTTTTTTGTTACATAGGTGTCCCAAACGGCTACTTTCATTTTTGTTTCTTTTTGTTGATTTATTGAGCCTTAATAGTTGCGCTTGTCAAAAAGGTAAAAGTAATCAGTATTAATCTTTGTTTCATTTTGATAAAAATAAAAGCCTTGCAAAGATAGGAATCCTAACTTTACAAGGCAAATTTTTTAGCCTTTTACGTCAGCCATAGACGCGCCAAAATTGATATGAAGCACATTTCCGTTTGGAGTAAGCAGTGCCGGGACAGATTTTACACCTGCTTTTTCTGCTTCTGCAATACGGACACGGTCTTCACCAATGTTTACGATTTCTACATTGGAAGCACCGATAAGATTAACAATGTCATGTTCTGCACTGATGCACACCGGGCATCCTGCGTGATAAAAAATTGATTTTGACATTTTTTGAATGATTTATTTTATTGTATGGCATTATTGCCGTTGTAAATATAGTAAGGATTCCAAACAAAACAAAAATATTTTGAGAAAATTTAATTGAATTATATAAACTACTTTAAAATTCAGACAAATATTATTATTGGAAACAAAAAGCTGATTTAATTGTCTTTCGGAATTCAATTCGTTGGGCGGTCGTACTTTAGGCTTGCTTAATACTTTCTTATATCAAGAAAATTTATCCGTTAAAAATCAAAAATCTCCTATCTTTGATTCAAACAAACTTCAGATGAAAAACATACACCTTACTTTTTTACTGTTCCTGTTTATGGGCAGCTTGCTGGCACAAGATGCCGACACTTATTTTAAACCGCTCAAATACAGAAGTATTGGACCGTTTCGCGGAGGCCGTTCCGTGACTGGAACCGGCGTGGTGGGCGATCCCCTCACCTACTATATGGGCACTACAGGTGGCGGGCTTTGGAAGACAACCGATGCAGGTCAACGTTGGAAAAACATCTCTGATGGTTATTTTAAAACCGGATCGGTCGGAGCTGTTGCCGTTTCTGAATCCAACCCAAATATAGTGTATTGCGGTATGGGCGAACATGCTGTGCGCGGGGTAATGACCTCCTATGGCGATGGGGTTTACAAGTCGGTCGATGCAGGGAAAACATGGATAAAAATTGGGCTCGAAAATACCCAACACATTTCCAGAATCAGCATTCATCCATCCAATCCTGACATTGTTTTTGTGGCGGCACAAGGTGCTTTGTACGGTTCTAACAAGGAACGGGGAGTTTACAAATCGGTCGATGGTGGTAAAACTTGGAAAAATGTACTGTTTGTCAACGACTTAACCGGTGCTGTCGAATTGTCGATGGACATGAAGTTTCCGAATATTTTATACGCAGCCATGTGGGAACATCAACGTAAACCCTGGATGGTAATTAGCGGTGGCGAAGGCAGCGGTTTGTATAAATCTACGGACAGTGGCGAAACTTGGGTGAAAATCCACGAAGGGCTTCCTAAAGAAATGGGAAAAATGGCCATCACAGTCAGCCGTGCCCATTCGGATAAGGTTTATGCGCTTATCGAAAGTGACAGCAACAAAGATTTGGGTGGATTGTTTTCTTCGGAAGACGGCGGAAAAAAATGGGAACGCGTAAGCGATGACAACCGGTTGACGCAACGCGCTTGGTATTACACTGAAGTCTTTGCCGACCCAAACAACGAAAATACGGTCTATGTGTTGAGTGCGCAAGCTCTGCGTTCCATTGATGGCGGCAAGACTTGGCAAGAAATAGAAGGTGCACATGGCGATTACCACGATTTGTGGATCAACCCGGCAAATTCAAAAAACCTACTCATGTCTGACGATGGCGGATCGTCTGTTTCCTTTGATTACGGAAAAACTTGGTCTACACAGGCCAACATGCCGACGGCCCAAATATACCGAATCAACGCAGACAATTTGTTTCCATACAATATCTATGGCGGCCAGCAAGACAACGCTTCTTTGCGAATAGCCAGCCTTTCGTTAGGCCGTTCGGGTATATCAGAAAAAGATTGGATGGACTCCGCGGGTGGTGAAAGTGCTTTTTTGGCATTCGACCCTGACAATCCGCGCTACGTGATGGGTGGCAGTTATTTAGGAACCATCGAAGTGTTGGACATGCAGGCAAAAGCAGCAACCAACATCATGGAAGCTCCGATACAATATTTGGGACGTGAAGCGCGAAACATGAAATATTTATTCAATTGGAACGCACCCATCATCCGGTCTAAACATGAAGCAAACACTTACTATCACGGTGCACAATTGGTATTGAAAACTACCGACAGGGGACTTACTTGGCAAGAAATCTCCCCCGATTTGACTCGGAATATAGATGAAAAACAGGGAAAAGGCGGCGGACCCTACACCAATGAAGCCGTAGGTGCAGAAAACTATGGGACACTTAGTTATCTCATTGAATCGCCTACTGAGAAAGGAGTTTTCTGGACTGGCAGCGACGATGGTTTGGTTCAACTGACCAAAGATGGTGGTAAAACATGGACGAATGTAACCCCAAAAGGCTTAAAAGAATGCCTTATTAATTCGATTGAACTATCACCTAACAATCCGTCAACAGCCTATATAGCGACTACACGCTATAAATTTAACGACCACACGCCGGGCTTGTACAAAACCACCGATTACGGCAAAACCTGGACAAGCATCAACACGGGAATTCCTTATGGTTCGTTTACACGCGTGGTGAGAGAAGACCCTAATAGAAAAGATTTGCTGTATGCAGGCACCGAAACCGGTGTTTATATTTCCTGGGATGGTGGAATAACTTGGGAAACGTTCCAATTGAATCTTCCCGTGACCCCTATCACAGATTTGATGGTTCACAAAGGCGATTTGATTGTGGCAACTTCCGGCAGATCATTCTGGATACTCGATGATTTGGCAGTTTTGACACAATACAAACCAGAAAGCAAAGTGAAATTATACCCACCCGAAAATGCAGTTTATGGTTTTTGGGGAAGTCCGCTGAACGGTGATAGCAAAGATTTTGACGGCACCAATCCGTTGGAAGGTGTCAACCCTGCCAATGGTGTAGTCTTTTATTACAATCTTCCGAAAACGACTGACAAAACTACAGTTGCCCTGACTGTAAAAAATGACAAAGGCGAAATTGTCAATAGTTTTACTTCCGTCAAAGACACTTTGTTTCAAAAATATGAAGGAGGCCCACCTCCTGCTCCAACGCTTTCCAAAAATGAAGGATTGAACCGGTTTGTGTGGAACATGCGTCATCAAATCATGCCTGGCGTAACCGATGCCTATCTCGAAGCCAATTACCGAGGCCATGTCGCTTCGCCCGGGACTTATACCATCGAATTAAAAGTAGGAAATGAAATAATTACAAATCAGTCAGTTATAGTTAAAAATATGCTTCATAAAACGACCGAAAGTGAATTTGTTGCTTACGATGCTATCATGACTTCAATGGAACAATCGCTGACCGAAATGCATCAAGTAGTAAATCGGTTGAAAAACGTTCAAGATCAGATTTCTAAAGCCATACTAAGCCTCCGGAAAATGAACGGCAAAAAAGAACTGATCAAATCGGGGAATGATTTGTTGAAAGAATTGACAGTTTGGGACGAAGCGATGATACAACGCAAATCTAAAGCCTATGACGATGTAGAAAATTTTCCGAACAAGTTTACTGCGGAGTATATCTATCTGATTAACCAAACCGAGAGTGCCATCCCGAAGGTCAATCAACCTTCCATCGAAAGAAAAGCTGAATTGGATGCGCAATGGAAAATATGGAAATCACAAGCAGATGATTTGATTAACACACAGGTTCCTAATTTCAACAAAAAATTGTGGGAAGCCGGTGTCGGCGCAATTCAGTTTTAAATATCTGATTGGTGTCTTGATAACAGAAAGTGGCTGTTGAATCATTTTTCAACAGTCGCTTTTAAATTTTTTTACGAAGATTTCACTGTTAAGAATTCTTCCAATACATCGGATTTGTTTCTTCGGTTTTTTGTTCCCAATAAGCAGGTGTAACTTTATGCCCGTCAAAAGTCTTGAGTTTTCGCTCATAGACCCAAATGGTTGGGTTAAAAACCATATCGGTTACGGCGACCGTATAAAGTTGTAGATCTTCCTCCGAATTTTTTTCGATTGTATCGATGACCACTTCAAATCCGTTGTGATTCAATAGTTTTTCGAGGAAATCCTTCCGTATTTCACCCACATTTTTTTCCACAAAGGTCACACGGGTTTCTCCGATGCTTCCAAAGTTATGTTTTCCTTCTAATGGCATAATTTAAAAATTTCAAATTCCAAATAACAAATTCCAAATTATAATTGACTTATAAATCACAACCACAGAAACTGCTACTCAATTCATAGATATAATCATACAACGGGCTATAAAGCCCCAACACCAAAATACCTGCTGCAGCAATAATTAAGCCTAACCGCATGTAGATTTTATTTTTAAAATAAGGTATAGCGCTTTCGTTAGTCCTTATAAACATTGCTCTGACCACTAACAAATAATAATAAAGCGAAATCGTCACATTGACTACGGCTATAAACACCAAGAGATAATAACCCTTGCTCGCGGCGGCTGTAAACAAGAAAAACTTACCAAAAAACCCGGCGACCGGAGGTATTCCCGCTAACGAAAACAAGGCCAGCATCATCACCAAACTCAAATTCGGGTTGGTTCGGTAGAGGCCTTCATAATCGTTCATGTTTTCTCTTCCGGTTTTTAGTGAAATGGCTTGCACCACCCCAAAGGCGGCCAGATTGGAGAAAATATAAATCATCACAAAATAAACTACTGTGGCCGTTCCTAATTGTGTCCCGGTAACCATGCCAAGCAAAATAAACCCGGCCTGCGCGATGGATGAATAGGCCAAAAACCGTTTCATATTTTGCTGCCTCAAAGCAAATAAATTACCCATAAACATAGTGGCAAGTGCAATTAGATAGAGTAAATTTTCCCAAATATGCATCAGCGGTTTCAGTACCGTAAAGAGCATTATCATCAAGATAAAAACTGCGGATCCTTTGGAAATAACTGACAAATAGGAAGCCACGCTGATGGGAGCACCTTCGTAAACATCCGCTGTCCAGAAATGGAACGGAACCAATGATATTTTGAAAGCCAATCCCGTAAAAAACAAGATAAAAGCCAAAATGGTCAAGTTGTCTGAAGCAATCAATTGCATGATGTCATCGAAATAAATAGACCCGGAGCTAGCATACAGCAAAGTGATACCAAACAAGGCTGTACCGGAGGCTAACCCGGCTGAAAGGATGAATTTAATCCCCGCTTCGCTTGATATTCTTTTGGATGTTTCATAGGCTGTCAAGGCTGCTACGGGTAAAGTGGAAAGTTCCAACCCGATGTAAAACATCAGAAAATCGCCTGCGGAAATCATGAAATACATACCCAACAAAGAAGAAAACAACAACAGAAAGAATTCGGTTCCCCTGTTTTGGGAAAAAATTTTCTCCTGAATCCAATCTGTAGATTGCAGCAGCAGAATAAAAACACCGATGTTTAAGACATTTTTGAAAAAATGAATCAGGTTGTTCGTTCGAAACATTCCTCCGAAGAGACTTTCTTCTCCCATTGGAAAAATACCCACAACTGTATGTACACCAAACAGCAAAACCACCAAATGAACGATGTTGCTTTTCTTGTTTTTAGGAATAAAGATCTCAGCTATCAACAACAGGATGATGACTGCCAAAAGCAAAATTTCGTGCCGCATGAAAGAGAAACTGTCGAGAGTCATGTTTTTGTATTTATGTTTTAATAAAATGTCATTTTTTAAAATGAATTAGGAGTCAGAAATCAAGAATCAGGATTTTGGTTCGTAAATTAATTTCCTATATTCTGAGTCCTGAATCTTGTTTTCTTTCATCACAGTACTCCTTTGATAAACGGTTCTATACTATTCATAATCATATCACTAAGCCAAAAGGGCGCTACCCCTATCCCAATTACGGGAATCATTAATAATAAAATCCCTGTTTTTTCATACCAGGTTGCTTTTGGCAAGTCATTTACATGATTGGTTTCTAAAGGTCCCATCATTATTTTTCCGACCAATCTGAGAATGTAAACAGAGGTTACTACGATTGAGGACACCACTAGAATGGTAAGAATTCTGTGAAACATGTCCGAATTCTGTTGGAAAGCACCCACAAAAATGTTCATTTCCGCTATAAATCCGCTAAACCCCGGCAGGCCTAAATAAGCCAATCCCGTGATGACATAAATAGCTCCAATGAAAGGTAAAATTTTCATCAAACCTCCTAATTTACTAACATCTCTCGTGTGTGTCCTGCCATAAATCATCCCTATAAGCGCAAAAAATAAGGCGGTCAGCAACCCATGTGACAAGGACTGAATGATTGCCCCGTTCCAAGCAATTTTATTAAGCGTTAGCAAGGCAAACAATACCAAACCCAAATGGCTCACGGAAGCATACGCATTGATGTATTTTAAATCAGTTTGCCTGATGGCTGAAAATGCGCCGTAAACAACCCCAATTGCTGCTAATATGATAAAAAACCAAGACCAGTGTACTGCGCCGGCAGGCAATAGAAATATGGCAATCCTAAACACACCGTAACCTCCCAATTTCATCAATACGCCGGCGTGCAACATAGACACGGCGGTTGGTGCTGAAGCATGGCCATCGGGTGACCAAGTATGAAATGGAAACAAGGCACTGATTACCGCAAAACCGATGAATACAAATGGAAAAAATAATTTTTGTGCCGTGAGCGGAATATGTACCTGTGCAATATCTAATATATTAAATGTCAGCGGGCCTCCATCCGCATTAGAATTAAAATAAATTCCTAAAATCCCTACCAACAATACCGACGAAGCGCCCATCAACATCAAGGTTAATTTCATCGCTGAGTATTCCTTAGGCCCGGATCCCCAAATGCCAATTAGCAAATACATGGGTATTACGGCAATTTCAAAGAACACAAACAAGGTGAACAAATCGATTGAAATAAAAACGCCATAAACCCCTACTGAAAGTACTGTAAGTGAAATAAAAAATTCTTTGGGTAAATCCTGCATTTTCCAAGAAATAAAAACGCCTGCCAGTACCACGATAGCCGTTAACAACAATAAAGCAACTGAAATGCCGTCAACTCCTACATTATAATGAATATTGAAACTTTTAAACCAAACGACATCTTTTGTAAACACCATGAGGTCATTATTCCCCGCGCGTTCTTTGATATAAGCAAACACTAAATTAATGGCCATAACCAGTTGAATAAGGCTTCCAAACATGGAAACGACACGTGCTTGCTTCAAGACTTTCGAAAAAAACAAGGCTACAACAGTCAAGACCGGGACAATGATAAAAAGAGTTAGAATATCCATAGTTTTAATAATTCAAAAAATAAATAAAAACCAATGCCAACACGACAACGCCAGATACCAAGGCAAATGCATAATCTTGAAATTTACCCGACTGCAATCCTTTGATTTTATGGGAAATGAAAACTGTTTTGTTGCCAATCCCTTCCATGGTGCCGTCCACATATTTTTTATCAAATTTGGCTATCGGCCAGGAAACGCGTTGGAACAGAATTTTCTTCGTGATGAACAGATAAATTTCATCAAAATAAAACTTATGGAATGTCCAAACATAAAAAGACCCAAAGGCTTCCGAAAACCTTTCGGCCAAGTCATTTTCTTTTTTGTAAAATAAATAAGCCAATCCTACCCCAATCAGTCCAACGCCTACTGCTGCGGCTGCAAGCGGGTAATTCAGATGCGCTTCAAATCCGGCCTTGTCGGCAGTGATAAATTCGCTAAACGGTATAAACCCTACAACGATACTCAGAAACGCTAATACCATCAGGGGGAATGTCATCGAAACAGGCGATTCGTGTGGGGCGTGTTTGTACTTTGTTTCTTTACCCCAAAAAATACCAAAATAGATTCGGAACATATAAAAAGCCGTCAGTCCGGCGACAAAAATACCGATGAAATAAATCAGTTTGTTGTGTTCAAAAGCAGCAACTAAAATTTCATCTTTACTCCAGAATCCGGCAAACGGCGGTACACCCGCGATTGCCAATGCGGCTATTAAAAAAGTGATATTTGTAATAGGCATATACTTACGCAGTCCGCCCATGTCTTTTAGAAAATTGCTATGAACAGCATGAATCACCGAGCCTGCGCCTAGGAAAAGCAAGGCTTTGAACATGGCGTGCGTAAACAAATGAAACATCGAAGCCATGTAACCTACGCCTTCATGCCCATCATAACCGGACACGCCGAGTGCCAGCATCATATAGCCCAGCTGCGACATGGTTGAAAATGCCAAAACCCGCTTGATATCCGTCTGTGTAACCGCGATAACAGCAGCAAACAAGGATGAAAAAGCACCCACAAAAGCAACCACATTCAACGCAAAACCATCTTCCACAAAATAATACATCGGAAACAACCGGGCGACCAAATAGACGCCGGCAACTACCATCGTGGCGGCATGAATCAAAGCGGAAACCGGTGTTGGGCCTTCCATGGCATCGGACAACCAAATGTGCAGCGGAAACATGGCTGACTTCCCTGCACCTCCAATAAAAATGAGAATTAATGCCCAAGTGAGTATGGACAATCCCATAAACGAACCGGAAGCCCAGTTGAGAATGGCGCTGCCTTCGGGATTGTTGAGGGTTTCAAAATCATAGGTACTGGTATAAAAACCGATGATTAAAATACCGATTAAAAAGCCCAAATCGGCAAATCGGGTGACGATAAACGCTTTTTTGGCAGCGGCAACTGCAGAAGGTTTGGTGTAGTAATGACCAATCAACAAGAAAGATGAAACCCCGACTAATTCCCAAAAAATATAGATTTGAAAAAGGTTGGTTGCCAAGACCAAACCGTACATCGAAAAAGTAAACAAAGACAGATAAGAGAAAAATCGGGTGTAGCCATCGTCCCCTTTCATGTACCCTCGGCTGTAAATATGTACCATAAGCGATATGGTCGAAACCACAATCAGCATCATGACGGAAATCGGGTCAATCAAGACACCCATGTCGATGTGTAGTGTGTCGGTAAAATTCATCCAAACAGTTTTCTGGGTAAAAGTTTGATAAACACCCTCCAATTTGCCAAACACAAAAAAGTACTGATAAGCTGTGAAATAAGACAAAATAGTCGAAACAAACAGGCCGAAAACACCTATGTAACCTGAAACTGCCGGTTTGATTTCTTGACTTAAAATTCCCAGAATCAGAAAGACTGACAGCGGAATTAACGGAATGAGTATGGTGAAGCTAAGGTTCATATTTTCAATAGATTAATACTTCATAATTTCAGTGTCTTTCACTTCTACCGAACTGATCTGCCTGTACAGGTTGATGATGATTGAAACTGCCAAAACCGTTTCGGCCGCTGCAACAGCGATGATGAATATGGAAAAAACCACTCCTTGCAAGGCATTTGGATATAAATATTTGTTGATAGCGACGAAATTAACCACGGAAGCGTTGAGTATCAATTCGATGGAAATCAATACCGAGATTAAATTCTTCCGCGTAATAAAACCATAAACACCTACAAAGAAAAGTATGGAAGTAATGGTGAGTATTTCGTAAAGGCTTATTCCTGCAATCATTTGCTGTGTTTTATGTTGTGCGTAAATTGAATTTTATAAATTTAAAATTTATCTTGATGCTTGTTTCTTGTTCCCACTTGTCAATTTCTCATTCTCTACTTTTTTTCGCGATGACAATGGCTCCGATCATCGCCGCTAACAGCAGCACACTAATCACTTCAAATGGCAAAATAAAACCGCCTGCGTCATAACTCAAAAGTTTGTGCCCGATATCGGCTGTTGAAGTAGTAAGCTTGTTTTCTACAACCACAAACGGATGCGCATAAATTGTTGTCAAAAACACGCCAAGCCCAAAAAGGCAAAGTAAGCCAACTAAAATTTGTCTCGATTTTTTTGCTACTTCCAATTCCATTTCGATGTGGTGGATTAGCATGACGGAAAAAATCAGCAACACGATAATCCCGCCTGCATAAACAGTCAGTTGGATAGCTGCCAAAAAGTTGTAATCGATCAAAAAATAAAAACCGGCAATTCCGCAAAGCACAAACAACAGGTATATAACCGACCGAAGCATTTTCCGGCTGCTTACAGAGGCAATGGAAAACACGACGATGATCAGCGCGAGGATGTAAAATATAATTCTTTCCATAGATTTAGTCTTCTATTCCGGCTTTGACCTTAGATCCGGGTTGGTTTAAAACTTTCGTGAGTTTGGTGCGGTCATAGACCGAATTTTCAAAATTTTGCGCCCATACAATCGCATCCGTCGGGCAGGCTTCTATACACAACCCACACATGGTACACATGCCCAAATGGTAGATGTGTTTATCTATTTTTTTCTTCTTTTTGCCGGTGGCTTCATCTATTCCACGATCCCATATTATCTCGATACTTCCGTTGGGGCAAGCTATTTCGCATTTTTGGCATCCTGTACATTGGTGTTCGTTGTTTTCATCATGCGGCATGACCACTTCTCCACGAAAACGCTCGAACATTTTCAAGCTTTCCCGATTGTCCGGGTATTGTTGGGTAATGGCTCCTTTTCTCGAAGTCAAGAAGTATTTTCCGGTAACGCTCATGCCGGTTAGCAACGTTTTGATTCCCCCGTATATGTCTGAAAAATAGCTCATACATTTAAAATTTTCAAGCCTTGAAAAATCTCTACGATTACTGATTGTTTTAATTATGGTGTTTGTTACTCATCATTTCGATAATTTAAAATTCATCAATCTATAATTTATCTTTTCCTTCAAATAGTTATTTTAAGCAAAACCACAATTGCCATGAAGACTATATTAACCAGATTGATGGGCAGTAAATATTTCCACTCCAACGTCAGCAGTTGATCAATTCTCAACCTTGGGAAAGTCCACCTGAACCACATCATCAAAAAAACCAAAATCAGGGTTTTTCCCAAAAACCATAACACGCCAAGTATCGGAATTGATTCTGTAATTCCAAACGGTGAAAGCCAGGCGCCGAAAAAAACGGTCGTGGCGATAGCAGCAATAATAAACATGTTGATGAATTCAGCCAAAAAGAAATAAGCGAATTTCATTCCTGAGTATTCGGTATGAAAACCTGCGCCCAATTCGGATTCGGCTTCTACCAGATCAAACGGTGCTCGGTTGGTCTCGGCGGTTCCGGCTATCATGTAAACCATAAAAGCGATAAAAGCGGGAATATGTCCTTGTACAATCAGCCATCCACCTTTTTGGACTTCTACGATTTCTGACAATTGCAAACTCCCGGCTAACAAAACCATGGTCAGCAACGACAAACCCACAGAAAGCTCGTAACTGATGGTTTGCACCCCGCTTCGCATTGCACCAATAAGCGCAAATTTGTTGTTGCTGCTCCAACCACCCAACAAGATACCAATAACTCCGATGGATGAAATGGCAATTAGAAAAAGTAACCCAATGTTGATATCAAATGCCTGAAAATCTTTCGTAAATGGGAAAACCGACAGCGCCATCAAAGATGAAATGATAACAAAATACGGTGCGAGATTGTATAAAAACTTATCTGCCCTTTCCGTTCCTGTGAGTTCTTTTGAAACCAATTTCAGTGCATCCGCCATGGTTTGCAACAATCCTTGGAAACCAACCCTGTTGGGGCCGATACGCAACTGAAACCAAGCGGCTACTCTTCTTTCTAATAGCACCAAATAGAGTCCGGCAACAGAAAAAATAAGCAAATACACTACTGCTATCAATATCATCTCAACTACCCTTGCCAATCCTTCAGGCATCAGGTCGAAAAGCCATTCATGGATGTTTTTGGTGATGCTGAAAAATCGAGTCATATTTAAAAAAATTATCGGTCAATATCAGGAATTACAAGATCAAGGGTAGCCATCGTAGCGACTAAATCACCTATTTTTCCGCCCACGGCAATACGATTAAGCAAGGACAAATTTGAAAATCCGGGTGAACGAAATTTCAAACGGTACGGGTTTTTTGTCCCGGTACTGATGATGTAAACACCCAATTCGCCACGTGCAGTTTCTACTTTTTGATAAAACTCTCCTTTCGGCAGTTTGATGACCGCGTTGGTTGCCACTTGGTGATTGCCTTCCGGTATGTTGTCGATGAGTTGCTCAATGATAGAAATAGATTCCCATATCTCTTGAATCCGAACTTGATAACGGGCAAAAGAATCACCTTCATATCCTAAAGCTTCATTAAAAGCAACTTTATCTAAAGCACTGTAAGGATGATATTTTCTCACATCACAGGAATATCCTGAACCACGCCCGACAGGGCCTGAAGCTCCGTATGAAATAGCATCTTCTTTGGACAATATCCCCACACCTTTCATACGTTTTTGGAAGATTATATTTTCAGTCAGCAACGTGTCATACTCCGGTAATTTGGTTTTGAAATGCGCGATAAAATCTTTGGTTCTTCTCACAAAATTCGGATGAATGTCAAACATCAATCCGCCGGGAATGTTGTAGTTCATCGTCAGGCGTGCACCGCAAGTTTCTTCAAATATATCGTTGATTAATTCACGGTCTCTGAAACCGTAAAAATAGGTGGTCAATGCACCTACATCCATGCCCATCACACCCCACCACAAGGTATGGGAAGCAATTCGTGTTAATTCGCCTATGATGGTTCGGATCACTTTAACGCGATCCGGGATTTCGAGTTGCAATGCATGCTCAACTGTCAGACAAACTGCTTCGTTGTTGATGTGAGAGGATAGATAATCCATCCGGTCGGTCAAGTGAACGATTTGCTGGTAACTGTCTCGTTCACACATTTTTTCGATGGAGCGGTGAATATAGCCCAAATCGGGTTCAACTTTTTTGATAATTTCGCCGTCTACGGTCAATAGTAATCTCAAAACACCATGCGTGGCGGGATGTTGAGGTCCCATATTGATAAAGTATTCCTCCGATTTAAAACTATTATTGACAGCGATAGTTTCCATTTGATCTTATTTGACAACCATGTTTATTTCATCGACGTAATCTTTCCTAAGCGGATATCCGACCCACTCATCAGTCAGGAAAAGCCTTTTTAAATTGGGATGATGATTGAATTTTATGCCAAAAAAATCGAATACTTCCCGTTCGTGGAATTCTGCTGTCTTCCAAATATCGCTGACGGTGTCGAAAGCAGGGTTTTTTCTGTCTTCCGTTTGCACCTTGACAACCACGATGTGCCTGTGCGTAGTAGATTCTAAATGATAAACCACGCCCAAAGACGTTTCCCAATCCACACCGGTCAAACAAAATAAATAATCGAATTGAGTTTCCGCATTGGTTTTTAATTGCTTCATCAAGCGATGAAGTTGTTTGGGCTGAACACTGATGTTCAAAAACTCAGAGCCTTCTTCCGTGAAAGTCAATTCTGAATCCCAACTACCAATTAAATTTTGTAATGACTCGTTGTTCATTTTGTCGTGTGTTAATCTGAATCTTTCAGGTTTTTATGCTGAGCTACGGCGCTTCGGGGTCGAAGCATCAGGTAGTAGGTTGTCGTATTTCTTGTTTGCCTATTGTCTTTCTTTTCACTTCCCTTGGTCAAACCCGTCAATCGGGTTTGTTTTGTGCTTCATGTTTTCGGTGCGGATTTTATCTTGCAACATCAGCATTCCTTCCAGCAAAGCTTCCGGGCGCGGCGGGCAACCCGGTACATAAACATCCACCGGGATTACGTGATCGGCACCTTTGACTACCGAATAAGTATTATAGAAAAAAGGGCCACCGGAAATGGCACATGCACCCATGGCTATAACATATTTGGGTTCGGCCATCTGATCGTACAACCTGCGAAGGACAGGTGCCATTTTGTTGACAATGGTTCCTGCAATGATGATTAAATCTGCTTGCCGGGGCGAAGGCCTAGCTACCTCAAAACCAAACCGGGAATAATCGTGGCGCGCGGCACCGGTCTGCATCATTTCGATGGCACAACAACTCGTGCCAAAATAGAGTGACCAAAGCGAATTAGATCGTCCCCAATTGATGATTTTATCCAACGAAGTAACTATCACGTTGGCTCCGTTTCCTGCAGGGATTACCTTTCCGGGAAAATCGTCCGGTATCGGCTGAGACCTCCCTTCTGCTTGAGCCTGACTCAAAAATCTTGTTTTTTCTACTCCCATTTTAATGCTCCTTTTTTCCACGCGTATAACAATCCCAATCCCAAAATGACCAAAAATAGGATGATTTCAATCAAAGCTACCGATCCCACTTCCTTGAAAACAACTGCCCAAGGAATCAGAAAAGCAACCTCCACATCGAATATCAAGAATAGGATGGCATATAAATAGTAGCCCACTTTAAACTGAACCCAAGTCGAACCGATAGTGTTCATGCCACTTTCGTAGGGTTCGCGTTTTTGAGGATTGTCCGATTTGTGTGAAAGTAAACCGGACAGAAAATTTGCTCCGGCTACCAAAACGATTCCGGCTAATAAAAATACGATAATTGCTTCCGATCCCATTTTTTATTTTAAAATTTCGCGTTTAAAGTTTTAGTTTTGGTTAATTTTTTCTCGATTTCGATCCCGATTGCAATCGGGACTGTCGGGATTTGCTATTTAATCTCATACGTTTCTCCGGAGAAAAACAAGTCATCGGTTTTGGTAAAATTTGAACCTGCTTTTACCTTGGCAGTCAATTCTTTTTCCCGTTCTTCGAGCGTGACATCATCAAAGCTTCGAATGATACCGGTGACCAAAGGATAGTCCAATCTGACCAACATTAGATGCAAAGCCGGGTCTTGTTCTTTGGCATCATGAACCAATATGTCGGCCTCTGTAATCCCATTTTCACCAAGGGTTACTACTTCCAATTTGAGGCGGTTCAATACCAACCCTTTGTCTTTGTTCTTGCCAAAAATCATCGGTTTGCCGTGTTCAACAAATAATTGCTTGTCTTCGCGTATATCTTTATCGGTGTATTTTGAAAAACAGTTGTCATTAAAAATGACACAGTTTTGGAGTATTTCAATCAGTGATGTGCCTTTAAATTTTTCCGCTTCAACAAAAAGCTCAGTCATTTCTTTGGGTGTATTCCCACCGATTCTAGCAAAAAACCGCGCCTGTGCCCCAATAGCTAGTTCGCCCGGTGAAAATGGAGGCTGTGTATTGCCGTATGGCGATGATTTGGTTTTTTGGCCTACCAAAGAAGTAGGAGAAAACTGTCCTTTGGTGAGTCCGTAGATTTCGTTATTAAAAAGAAGAATATTCAAATTGATGTTTCTTCGCAACACATGGATAAAGTGATTTCCTCCGATGGCCATCGAATCCCCGTCGCCCGTAACCACCCACACACTTAACTTAGGGTTTGCTAATTTCACACCGGAGGCTATCGCTGTAGCACGTCCGTGAATGCTATGCATGCCATAGGTCTCCATGTAATAAGGAAACCGAGAAGAGCATCCAATCCCTGATATAAACACAACATCTTCTCTTCTAAGCCCCATTTCGGGTAGCGCTTTCTGCATAGACCGCAAGATGACATAATCGTCGCAACCCGGGCACCATCTGACTTCTTGATCGCTGGCGAAATCTTTAAACGTATATTTTTCGACTGTTGTAGCTTCCATAATTAGATCCATTGTTTAAATTGTTGAATAAGCTCATCGTTTGAGAAAGGAAGGCCTTGTATTTTGTTGAATTGTGCGATGTCCAATCCGTCAAAGTTTATTTTTAAAATTTTGGAAAACTGCCCGGAGTTCAATTCGCAAACCACTATTTTCTTAAATCTTTTCAATACCTCTTCCGTATTTTTAGGCAACGGATTGATGTAGTTGAAATGTGCAAAACCTATGTTTTTGTAACCTTCCTCCGACAACTGTTTAGTAGCTGTATGCAAAGTGCCGTAGGTTCCGCCCCACCCGACTACCAACAAATCCCCTTTTTCGGCAAATTCAGTTTTGAGTTCGGGGATATTGTATTGCACCCTTCTTATTTTCTCTGCCCGGATATGGGTCATGTACTCATGGTTTTCGGGAACATAAGAAACATTTCCGGTGACTTTGTCTTTTTCTAAGCCGCCAATACGGTGTTCTAAATCTTTGGTTCCTGGGATGGCCCAATTGCGCGCCAAGGTAATCTCATCGCGGTTGTAAGGGTACCAATTTTCGGTTGGTGTCAAGATTTTGTTGTTCCTGATTTCCGGCATTTCGTCAACCGTCCTTATTTTCCAAGGAGCCGATCCGTTAGCAATGTACCCGTCGGTCAGCAAAATTACCGGTGTCATGTGTTCCAAAGCCAATCGTGCTGCTTCGTAAGCAAAGTTGAAACAGTTGGCAGGCGTACTGGCTGCAATCACGATAACCGGGCTTTCGCCATTTCTGCCATACATTGCTTGGAGCAAATCCGATTGTTCTGTTTTGGTAGGCAACCCGGTGGAAGGGCCACCTCTTTGTACGTTCACAATCACTAAGGGCAATTCAGTCATCACAGCCAAACCGATGGCTTCTCCTTTTAGAGCTAATCCCGGTCCGGATGTTGTGGTAATGGCTAAATCTCCGGCAAATGAAGCTCCAATGGCGGAGGTTATACCTGCAATTTCATCTTCGGCTTGAAAGGCTTTCACACCAAAATGCTTGTGTTTGACCAATTCGTGTAAGATATCTGTCGCCGGTGTGATGGGATAAGATCCCAAAAACAACTCCAAGCCTGATTTTTCTGCAGCTGCTAAAAACCCCCAAGCCGTGGCCATATTGCCCATGATGATGCGGTATTTTCCGGGTCTCATTTTGGCGGGGGAAATGGTATAAGCATTGGGTATTAATTCCAATGTTTCCGCAAAATAAAATCCTGCGTTGAGTACTTTGGTGTTTGACTGAATCAGGTTGGGGGTGTTTTTAAATTTTTTATTGAAAAAATCTATGGTATGTGCTATAGAGCGGTTATACATCCAATAGACCATACCCAAGGCAAACATATTTTTGCTTCTGTTGATCATTCTGTTGTCTAATCCTTCTACATCTTTCAATGCTTCTTTTGTTAAGGAAGTCATGGCAACTTCAATAACGCGATAGTTATTGAGACTATCGTCTTCCAAAGGGTTGGTTTCGTATTGTGATTTTTCCAGGTTCTTTTTGTTGAATGCATCAGTATCCACTATGATTGTATGTCCCGGTTTGACCGCGTATAAATTGGTTTTCAAACCCGCAGGATTCATCGCTACCAACAAATCTACCTGATCGCCAGGCGTACTAATCTCAACACTGCCGATGTGAACCTGAAACCCTGAAACACCGTACAAACTGCCTTGCGGAGCCCTGATTTCCGCCGGATAATTGGGAAAAGTTGCAACATCGTTGCCAAACATTGCAGAAGTATCAGAGAATTGCGTTCCAGTTAACTGCATCCCATCGCCGGAATCACCGACAAACCGGATTACTACTGCTTCCAAAACCTCAGGTTGCAATAATTCTTTGTTTGTTTTCATAAGTTGAAAAATTATAAGAAAACTTGAAAGCATCAAAAAAATGCTTTTACATGTATTCAAAATTATTTTCAATTTTTTTCTTGAAACATGATTTTTATCAGTTAAAGATAATAAAGTTTTTATTAAATTTATTGTTATTTAATCATAAATCACACAAAACATGGCTATTACCATAACAGAAGAATGCATAAATTGCGACGCCTGTATATCTGAGTGCCCGAACCATGCAATTTACGAACCTGATCAAAGTTGGTCTTACTCCGATGAAACGGCACTTAGTGGAGTCGTCACGGGTCTACAAGGTAAAGAAATAGATGCAGATAAGGAAAACAAACCTTATTCTGACGAATTCTATTATATCGTATCTGACAAATGTACGGAATGCAAAGGATTTCATGACGAACCCCAATGTGCAAAAGTTTGCCCGGTTGACTGCTGTATTCCGGATAAAAACCATGTAGAAACTGAAGAACAACTTTTGAAAAAGAAAGCATGGTTGCATGCCGATTAAATTTTGCTCTTTATACCACTTTCGCCTATTGCACAATATTTTATTGTAAAAGCTAGCTTAGGTTATGGAGTTCCTGTGTCAAAACCGATACAAATACTGCTTTAGCATACATGAAGAAAATTGTAATTAAAACAGTCCTTTCAAAACAGGGATAATGCACAAAACCGATCAAAGTAAACGAATCTAAGAAGCTTTATAAACACTGTCTTTGTTTCATTATCAAACAAAAAATAACTAAGTTACTTTCTGCACAGCCACTTTTGTAACTATCCACAGAACGGAATCACAACCTTAAAATCCACAAAAAAACAGGGCAACTACTGTTCAGCGGTGTAGGAACACAAAAGAGCATAGTTGGTGAACACCCATTTTTTTACACAACTCAAACACTGAAAAGGTTTACAAAACATTCTAATATTAGAAGATTTAAGTATCTTTGGTAAAATCTTCGTGACATGAAAAAAATACCAATCCTGCTGCTTCTGATGGCAATTTCTTTTCAAGTTTTTGCCCAAAAGAAGACAGATAAGAAAGCGGATATAGTGGTGCAAAAGCAAGACACCATCCGCATAGCCAATGATTCGCTCGAGTACGAAATTATCATTATTGAAGTTGGTTTTGACAGTTGGTTAGTTACCCAAAGGCCTAAAGAATTTTTTTCTGAATCGTTTTTGGAAACACGAAACCGTTTTTATGTTCAGACCTACAACCAAAGGGTATTAGAGCCGCAGCGATACGACCCTAATTTATATTTTCAACAAATCAACTACGAACCTAATATTCATTACGGGCTGGATGTCAACTATTTGCTTTATATGTATTTTGAATATTTTCAAAAAAAATATAAACAGAACCTGCGATACTACTGACAACACATGGGTAAAACATTAAAAGAGCGGTGGAAGATTCAATCAAATTTTCAATTGGCGAAAATCTTGTTGGTGTTTGCTCTTACCGGCACACTTTCCGCAAGGCTTTCTGCTCCTTTACTCGATTTTTTCGGATTGCACCGAGGCGAAGTAAACCCATTTATTTATTGGCCTTTGTACATCATACTTATTTTGCCGGTTTATAAAGTTTTAATTATAATAATCGGTTGGTTGTTTGGTGAATATCGATTTTTTTTCAACTTTGTGAAAAAAATGTTGAGCCACATGGGCTTGGCAAAATTTCTAAAAAAACCTGATGATTCCTAATCGCACTAATTTATTGGGTTTATTTATTTCTTCACTTCTGGCTATCAGCTTTTTGGGAATAGATATTGCAAAACTGACACACAGCATTTATCATCACAGTGCCAAAATCTGCACACAAACTGGGCCTGTTCATTTTCACGAAAAACCCCTCGACTGTAAATTTTGCGGTATTCATTTTTCCCTAATTGTCGATTTCAAATCAAATTCGTTTGAAAGTTATACGATTATTTTCAATCTTGATACTGTATCGTCCTACCACTCTTTTTTAAAATTTAATTTAGCACATTCTTATAGCCTCAGAGGGCCTCCGACCATAGCTTAGTTAATTTATTTTTAAAAAAATTTATTATTTTCTAAGTTATTTTCATCATGAAAAATTTGTTTTTTCTACTATTTGCATTTGCAGGTTTGTCTGCTTTCACACAAAACCAAATAAGCGGTTCGGTCAAAGATGCATCGACGGGCGAGTTGCTCCAAGGAGCCAATGTTTATATCCCACAAATCGAGAAAGGGACAGTTACAGACCAAAAGGGTGTTTTTGTTTTAAAGAACCTCCCGGGAGGAACCATTCGGTTGGTTATTTCACTGATCGGATATGAAACTTATTCAATAAGTATTAATCCTTCAAACGGTCCTTCAGAAATTACCGTTTCGCTCAAAACATCGGTTTTTGAGATGAATGAAGTCCTCGTTTCTACGCCTTTTCAACGACTTCAGAAAGAAAACGTGATGAAAGTTGAAAAGCAAACAATCGAATCCCTGTTTAAAAATGGCTCATCAACACTCGCCGAAAGCCTTACAAATATTCCCGGCGTATCCAATTTCAGTACCGGGCTCAGTATTGGAAAGCCCGTCATCAGAGGGTTGACCGGTAACCGGGTACTGGTTTATTCACAAGGAGTCCGGCTCGAAAACCAACAATTTGGAGATGAGCACGGTTTGGGTCTGGGCGAAAGTGGTTTTGAAAGTGTAGAAGTCATCAAGGGGCCTGCGTCTCTTTTGTATGGCAGCGATGCGTTGGGCGGTGTGCTGTATTTCAACCCGGAAGCATTTGCAGCCGCTAACACAAATTCCGGTAAAGCTTCCTTCGAATACGTAACCAACACTGAAGGTATCAAGTCGAATATCGGCTACAAAATTTCGGGTGAAAAGTTTAAATACCTGATTAATGGCAGCCAAAGTAGCCATGCAGATTACAAAACACCCGACGATGGTTTAGTCACCAATTCACGATTTAACGAATTAGACTTGAAAACAGCCGCAGGATATAACCACAAAAATTTCAAAACTACTTTGCGGTACAATTATAACCGGTTTCGTGTTGGGCTTCCGGAAGATATAGGTACACAAAGCCGGTCAAAATCTATGGAAACGCCCTTTCAGGATATCGACAACCACATTTTGAGCTCACAGTCTGTTTTGCAAATGGATAATTCAACGCGTATTGAACTGAATTTGGGTTACTTGTACAACAATCGGAAAGAATTGGAAGACAGCAGGACAGTCGCGGCTTTGGGCTTCCGGTTGAATACGTTCAACTATGACTTAAAATATTATTTCCCTAAACTTAAAAAGTTCGAAACCATATTGGCTGCACAGGGTATGTATCAAGACAATGCAAATTTTGGTGAAGAACAACTCATCCCCGATGCCATCGTCAAGGACATCGGCTTAGCAGCAACCGGATTATATACCTTGAATGACAAACATGCTGTTCAGTTTGGGGTAAGAGTTGACAGCCGAAACATCCGAGCCAAAGACAAGGGGGAAATCGGCGAAGAAGGATTTAGTGAAAATTTTGACAGAAGCTTCACAAGTTTTAACGCAGCCATCGGCCTGCGGTCTTTTTTGACAAAAAACATCACCTCCCGGCTCAATTTTGCTTCCGGAAGCCGTTCGCCCAACTTAGCCGAACTCGCCTCAAACGGTCTTCACGAAGGAACAAACCGATTCGAAATAGGCAATTCAAGTTTGGGAATTGAACAAAATTTTCAAACAGACCTATCGTTAGAGTACACCAATGAACATTTAGAATTGGCACTTGACGGATTTTTAAATAAAATAAATGATTTCATTTTTGTAGATCCTGAAAATAGATTTATCGGCAATGAACAAGTTTTTAATTTCGTTCAAACCGATGCGCATCTATTCGGAGGCGAAATCACGTTACACCTCCACCCTCACCCACTCGATTGGTTGCATTTGGAAAGTAGTTTTGAAACCGTTTTGGGGAAAATAAACGGAGGAGAAGACTTGCCTTTGATTCCCGCGAATACAATTTCAAATACCCTGCGGATTGAGTTTTACAAAATTGGATTTTTAAAAAATGCGTACGTTTTTGTAAAGGATAGTTACTCCTTCGAGCAAAACAAAGCCAGTACGTTTGAAACCGTTTCGGATAGTTACAACTTAGTCAGTGCGGGGTTGGGAGGATCATTTGCAATCAACAAGAACGAATTGAGCCTAACCGTTTCGGGAACCAATCTTTTTGACGAAACCTATATCCCGCATCTTTCCCGCCTAAAAATAGATGGTATCCCAAATTTGGGAAGGAATTTCAATATCAAAGTCGGGTATCTTTTTTAAATCATCCTGAAACCCTTTTAAGATTTAATCTCGAAAGGGTTTTTTAAAAAAATCTTTAGGACATCAAAAAATATTTGTACTTTGAGCCATCCATAAATTCAATGCAGCATGCAATCCGTCAGCTTTTCTTTCAAAAATAATAAAGGGTTGAATCTTTCGGCCAAATTAGATTTACCGATTGACAAAAAACCCATTCAATACGCCATATTTTCTCATTTTTTCACCGGAAACAAAAACTTTTCAGCGGTTCGAAACATCTCTCGTGCACTCACGCTCAATGGCATCGCCGTCATGCGATTTGATTTTGCCGGATTGGGCGACAGCGAAGGCAATTTTGAAGACACCAACTTTTCGACCAACGTGGACGATTTAATTTCGGCGGCCGAATACCTAACAACGCATTATCGTTGTCCAAAAATAATCATTGGACACTCATTGGGCGGCGCAGCCGCCATTTTTGCAGCACACCAAATCAAAGCCATTCAGGCAGTGATTACCATAGGCGCACCATCCAACCCCGTTCATGTTTCCCATCTTTTTGAATCCTGCTTGGAAACAATTCACACCAGCGGCGAGGCGAAAGTGGACATTGCCGGAAGAAAATTCATTATCAAAAAGCACTTTTTGGACGATTTGGAAGACAAAGATCTACCTCAAGTACTCAAAGAATTACGAAAACCGCTGTTGATTTTTCATTCTCCACAGGATAAAGTTGTCGAAATAGAAAACGCAGCAAAAATATATGGTGCGGCATACCATCCAAAGAGTTTCGTGTCGTTGGATGGAGCCGATCACTTATTGGTCAACAAAGATGATTCGCTCTATGTAGGCGAAGTGATATCGTCTTGGGTGAAACGCTATGTTACATTTAAGGAAGTTGCAGATTTGCAAACCGACCGGCAAGTTGCCGTCAGAATCGGAACATCGCATTATACGACTGAGATTGCCGCTAGAAACCACGCATTTTTGGCAGACGAACCCAAAAATTATGAGGGAAGTGATCTCGGCCCGACACCTTACGAACTTTTGCTTTCCAGCTTGGGTGCTTGTACAGCCATAACGCTGCGTATGTATGCCGATCGGAAAAAATGGGACTTGCAAGAGGTTATCGTACACCTGACTCATAAAAAAACACATGCCACCGACTGCGATGATTGTGAACACGAGGCTAAAATAGACCGGATGACGCGGGAAATAGAAATGACCGGCAATTTGACCCCTGAGCAAAAAGATAGATTGATTGAAATTGCTAACAAATGCCCGGTACATCGCACCTTAAACAACACCATCGAAATTGTTACCCAACAGCGAGGCAAAGAAGTTACTCTATGAAAATAGCCATCAACCTTGTTCGGATTTTTGTTTCTGTGCTCTTCATCTTATCTGGTTTTGTCAAACTGGTTGACCCTATCGGTTTTTCTTACAAACTACAGGAATACGCAGCTTCCGATGTGTTGAATCTTCCTTTTTTGGTTTCGATTTCTCTTGTCGTAGCAATCTTCTTGGTTATCTTGGAAATCTTTTTTGGGGTGATGCTTTTGTTGGGATACAAAACTACTTTCACGGTTTGGAGCCTTTTGGTATTGATTGTCTTTTTTACTTTTCTAACCTTTTACTCGGCTTATTTCAACAAAGTTAACGATTGCGGATGTTTTGGCGATGCATTGCCGCTCACTCCTTGGCAGTCCTTTACCAAAGATGTAGTCTTGTTGGTTTTAATCTTTATTTTGATAACCGGCAAAAAGTATATCAACCCGATTTTTTCTTCCAAAATCAATTTTCTAATCAATTTCGGAGCCGTTTTCCTGTCTCTTTGGATAGCTTATTCCGGACTTATGCATCTGCCAATGATTGATTTCAGGCCTTATAAAATAGGGGTAAACATCGAACAATCGATAATCGTTCCCGACAATGCCCCCAAGCCTGAATTTGAATACCGTTGGCGGTTTGACGTAAACGGTGAAGATAAAATCGTGAAAACTTCCGGAGACTATCCGAAGGTTGACGGCACTTTTGTGGATGTACAAACCAAATTAATTAAAGAAGGATACAAGCCTCCCATTCATGATTTTTCCATCGAAAAAGACGGGAATGACTATACTTCGGATTTTTTAAATAAAGAAAAAGTCGTATTGGTGGTGATGTACAACCTCAGCAAAGTAGAACAAAAAGGTGCTTCATCATTGAAATACTTTATCGATCAAGCACGAAAGAAAAACTATGAAGTTATCGCGCTGTCCGCTTCCGGGATTCCGGATGTAGAAAAATTTAAGGCAACTTACGGTTTGGATTTGGACTTCTATGCTTGCGATGAAACCGCGTTGAAAACCATTGTTCGTTCCAATCCGGGAATTTTGGTTTTGAACAATGGGACGATTTTACAAAAAAGGCATTGGAACGATTTAGATAAAATTAAACTTTAAGGCTTGACTGCTTATATCTTAAACAAACTGGGATATGCACTACTGACACTTTTGGGTGTAGTGACGGTTATTTTCTTTTTGTTCACGGTGCTTCCCGGCGATCCGGCGCGGATGATGTTGGATCAAAACGAAAACAGCAAACAATTGGCCGCCATCAAGAAAAAATATGGGTTTGACCAACCTGTTTATAAACAATATTTGAATTATCTCAACGATTTGTCGCCCATTTCTTTGCATTCGAATGAACCGGGAGATTACACTTTTTTAAGCGAAAACAAATACCGTTTTTTAAGCCTGAATAAATTTTCTTCTGCTACACTCGTGCTCAAACTTCCCTATCTAAGGGAATCTTTCCAAAAAAGTGGCAAACCCGTGACTGAAATAATAGGTGAAACACTCCCAAACACAATTGTTTTGGCGGTTTCGAGCATACTGATTGCCCTGGTTTTGGGGTTGCTGCTGGGTGTTTTCTCCGCGCTTGTCAAAGACAGCAAGGCCGACCGTTTGATTCAATTGTTGAGCACCTTGGGCATGAGTTTGCCCTCTTTTTTCAGTGCCATTTTGTTTGCTTGGTTTTTCGCCTATATCTTACACCAATACACCGGATTGAGCATGACGGGAAGCTTGTATGAACTCGATGATTTCGGTGAGAAATATGCCATTCAATGGAAAAACTTGATTCTCCCTGCGGTAGTTTTGGGCATTCGGCCACTCGCGGTGGTCATTCAACTGATGCGCAATTCGCTACTCGAAACGCTCACGCAAGATTACATCCGGACGGCACGCGCCAAAGGATTAAGTGAATTTCAAGTGATTAAAAACCATGCTTTTAAAAACTCTTTGAATCCGGTAGTGACCGCCTTGTCAGGCTGGTTTGCTTCGATGCTGGCTGGAGCTGTTTTTGTCGAATATATTTTTGGATGGAATGGTTTGGGAAAAGAAATTGTGGAAGCACTCAACACGTTGGATTTACCGGTTATCATGGGAGCCGTTTTGGTTATTGCAGTAATGTTTGTATTAATTAACATCTTCGTCGATATGGTTTATGCTTGGCTCGACCCGAAGATTAGGAGTTGAGGGTTTTTGTCATGGCTGAGATTTTCAAAATATTAGCTTTTCATCAACAAACATGTTAGACAAAGCATTTTGAAATTCTATCCGCAATAAGTAGTGCCAATTTTTACATTTCCTTCGGGATTTTGGATCTTTTTGATGTTGTCACAAAAGGCATCTACCACATAAGATAGCGGATAACAACAAACGAATACTTCTATTCCTCAATCAAAAATGAGTAGTTGCCGGGTCTATCACCCACACTTCGAATGCCCGCAGTTTTGGCAAATCAGGCAACCTTCTTGGTAGATAAGTGTCGGCTCTTTGCAACTTTCGCAAGTGCGTTCGGAAGGTATCGTTCCATCCGGAATGTATCTTTTGAGTGCACGGGCAAGCCCATTTTTCCATGTATTGAGAGTGGCATCATTCAGGTGGAGGTTGTGGATTAAATCGACCACGTTCAAGATAGGCATACCGTGGCGCAATACACCTGAAATCAGTTTGGCATAGTTCCAATATTCCGGGTTAAAACTTCTCGATAAGCCCTCGATAGTGGTTTTGTAACCGTCGCTGTCTTCGTATTGGAAATCGTAGCGCGATTTACAGTCTTCCGTCCGGTTTTTGATGACCCAGCCTTTGTTGACCAAGGAGAGTATGGAAAAGGACTCTTTGGCAGGACCGGTAAAAATCTCATAAGGCCTGCCATCAAATAAGCCTACTACTGCAATCCATTTGTCGCTGTCGTTGTGAAACTGAATGATGTCGGCCTCCAGCATTTTTGGGCGTTTGGGCGCGTTGGTCTCGGCAAAACTTTTTTCTTTTTTCTTTTCGTCATTGGCAATCAATACTCCGCTCCTACTGCCATCACGATATACTGTGATACCTTTGCAACCACTCTCCCAACCGGTCATGTAAATATCGCTGATCAACTGCTCGTCTGCGTCTGAAGGTACATTCACCGTGACACTGATGGAATGGTCAACCCATTTCTGTACAGCTCCCTGTAGTTGTACTTTTTGCAACCAATCGACATCGTTGGCCGTGGCTTTATAGTAAGGTGACTTTGTCATGATTTTATCTAATTCTTCCTCAGGCAACTTGGCAACTTCTGAGGCGTTGTACCCGTTCATTTCCAACCAAATAACGAACTTGTGGTGAAACACGTGGAATTCTTCCCATGAATCGCCCACTTCATCCACAAAACTAACCGTGACGTTGCGGTCGTTCGGATTGACTTTCCGCCTTCTTTTGTAAGCAACCATAAACACCGGCTCAATACCTGAAGAGGTCTGTGTCATCAACGAAGTTGTGCCTGTGGGTGCGATGGTGAGCAGCGCAATATTCCGCCTGCCGAATTGGGTCATTTCTTCATACAATGCCGCATCGGCGTTTTTGATGCGCTTAATCATCGGGTTGTTTTTTTCTCTTTCGGGATCAAAAATCGGGAATGCACCTCGTGTTTTGGCTAAATTGACGGAAGATCGGTAGGCAGAAAGTGCCAGTGTTTTGTGTACTTCAACCGCAAAATCATTGGCTTCTTGTGTTCCGTACCGCAAGCCCATGGCAGCCAACATATCACCTTCGGCGGTGATGCCTACACCAGTACGGCGACCACGTATGGTTTTGTCTTTTATTTTTCGCCAAAGGTGCAATTCGGTTCTTTTTACCTCGGTTCCTTCTGGATCTATTTCAATCTTGTGAATGATTTTGTCTATTTTCTCAATTTCCAAATCTACGATGTCGTCCATCACACGGAGTGCCAAAGCAGCGTGTTGTTTGAATAGTTCGAAATTGAAAACGGCTTTCTTGGTAAACGGGTTTTCGACATAGCTGTATAAGTTAAGTGCCAACAATCGGCAACTGTCATACGGGCAAAGCGGAATTTCACCACATGGATTGGTCGAAACGGTTTTGTAGCCCAAATCGGCGTAGCAGTCCGGGATAGATTCGTTGATGATGGTGTCCCAAAACAGCACACCCGGCTCGGCTGATTTCCATGCGTTATGGATGATTTTGTCCCAAAGAATTTTGGCGTGAATGGTTTTGGTATATTTCGGTTGATTGGAATCAATGGGATATTGTTGTTGGTAATCGGCATCGGCTTTGACCGCTTTCATAAAGCCGTGATCTATTTTTACCGACACATTGGCACCGGTTACTTTGGTGCCGTCCATCTTGGCATCGATAAACTGTTCGGCATCGGGATGTTTGATGGAAACCGAAAGCATGAGTGCGCCTCTTCTGCCGTCTTGCGCCACTTCGCGGGTCGAGTTGGAATAGCGTTCCATAAACGGAACAATGCCTGTAGAAGTCAGAGCGCTGTTCATTACCGGGCTTCCCTTAGGACGAATGTGAGACAAATCGTGCCCGACACCGCCTCGGCGTTTCATCAGTTGCACCTGTTCTTCATCGATTTTCATGACCCCACCATAAGAATCCGAATTTCCCTCTTGACCGATGACAAAACAGTTGGATAACGAAGCAATTTGATGATCATTTCCAATGCCTGTCATCGGGCCTCCTTGCGGAATTATGTATTTAAAATCTGCCAATGCTCTGTAAATGGCTTCTTCAGAAACCGGGTTTGGATAGGACTTTTCTATACGGGCAACTTCTTTGGCCAACCGTCGATGCATATGGTCGGGGTTTAGCTCATAAACGTTGCCCGCTGAATCTTTGAGTGCATATTTGTTGAGCCAAACTGTCGCTGCCAAACTGTCGCCATTAAAATATTCGGCAGAAGCGGATAGTGCCTCTTCAAAAGTGTATGTTGTTGGCTCTAAATTACCTACACCTATTTCAGACGGAGACTCTTTTTTTGTGGCATCGGTTTCAAATAAATCAAAGGTCATCGTTTTGTCCATATCATCGGGTATTTTAGATTAATAAAAGTTGGTAAGTTTAGCTTAAAATAGTTCTTGCAAGTTACTTTATGCAAGCATCAAATTCAATAAAACCGGCTTGAATTTTTATCAACATCTGCATTAGTTTTAAACAAAGGGATTTAGAAAGTTATTAACCAAATTTTATGATTACTTTTGCAAAAAAATTTAAAGTATGGCAACAAATAGAACTTTTACCATGATCAAACCCGACGCAGTCGAAAAAGGCCACACCGGGGCAATTTTAGAAAAAATAACTTCTTCCGGATTCAAGATTGTAGCGATGAAAATGACGCAAATGAACCTGCGCGATGCATCCAGATTTTATGCAGTCCACAAAGAACGCCCTTTCTTTGGCGAGTTGGTAACCTTTATGACACGCGGCCCAATCGTTGCTGCGGTCTTAGAAAAAGAAAATGCTGTTGAAGATTTCAGAACACTCATCGGTTCGACCAATCCGGCACAAGCTGCTGAAGGTACTATCCGAAAATTATATGCTGCATCGGTAGGAGAAAATGCAATTCACGGATCAGACAGTGACGAGAACGCAGGCATAGAAAGCCAATTTCACTTTGCAGGAAGGGATATTTACTAAACTTTTTCAGATGTTGAGCCAATAGGTCAATTTAAAACTGATTGACCTGTTTTTGGGTTCAATTGTTTGGGTAAAATAGTTGTCATTATAAACAAGGAAAAAATCTGACAGCTGGCTGAATCTCCATTGCAACCTTGAATTAACCCCCAAGTTGTCATTGCGATTGCTGTATTGCACCAAGGTAGTCCAAAAAACGAATTTGTTAAATGTAACCTCAAAACGGGGTTCAATAGTCCATATACTTGCACTCGGAAAACCATCTGCCAGTTCAATGCGCCTATAATCTAACCGAAGGGTACTAAGAAACTTGGGTTGAAGCCTGAGTTGAATGTTTCCGTCTATCGAATATTGTTCTCCATTGAAAAATGTACCGATTTCCGGGTTGATGCTGAAAGAAAATTTCTTTCGTCTATCGGATTGAAAGTCCACTTCAAAAGAATCATATCGATATCCTCGATTGGCAGGTAATTCAGTAGCTCCATCGGTGCCTGTCGGGTCAAAGGAATCCGTGAGAAAAGTATAATTATTGGTTAACTGCACCCTAAAATTTGATTGGTTGAGAAATTCGATCCGATAGGAACTTCTAATATCAAAATCCGTGTTTTTATAACCTAAATCGGGACTAAAAATATAGGAGGGAGAAAAACGAATACTGTGGTTGTTTATTTTACCCGAAACGGGCCAAAAAACTCTTTCAGCGGTTGGATTTACAGCCAAAACATCGGTTCGGCGAATAAATCCCAAATCTGAATTAAAATCGGTTCCTACATATCTGCTGAAAATATTAAAATTATATTTCCTCGTATTATAGCCTAGGTTAAATCCGCCGGAATAGTCGTCATGATCAGTTTGTGGAGTAAAAGATTTGTGCAAATAAGTTTTACCGACCCACGTATTGTCAGCCGAAGCCAAGTCGTAATCAATGCCAACAACACGGTTATAGCGTTCCGAAGCCTCAACGAAATCGTAGTCTTTAAAAGTTTCGCGATTGACAAAAATAATTCCTACCGATGAGCGTGCAAAGACTTTTTTCTGCAAAATCAAGACGCTGTTGTTGTTGCTCGGAATTTCGTTGGGCAGGTCTTCTTCTGTCTGAACATTCAAAAATCCAAGGCGTAAATTTTTGTTGATTTTCCCACTCAACCGCACACCTGCTATGATGTCGTTTTGGACATTTTCATCGTCTTTGTTTCTGGTAATACCGACTCTTCGTGAGAAAAAGGGGTTGGCTTCACGGGTGTTCCCGAAATTGGCAAACAAATCGCTGTTGTCAATAAAAAATTGCCTTCTTTCGGGTAGAGAAATTTCAAATCGGGTCGTGTTAGTGACCAAATTATCATTTTCGACTTGAGAAAAATCAGGATTGATCGTAAGGTCAAAATTCATGCTGTTTCCCAACGATATCTTGACATCGGTGCTCAATTTAACATCAGAACTTGTTTTGTTGGTTTCGTAATCCCTTACTACATAACTCGTCAAGGAAGGTATGATTGCCAAAGGAGTACGCGATTTACCCAAAGGCTTTTCAAAAATCATATCACCCATATAGGCTAACCCAAAAATACTTTGATTTTGCGGGATATTGGCCCAAGTTGAGGTTTCGTTGTTTTGGGTATCAAATCGGTAGCTGTTGAATCTCCATTTGGTTTCCCCTTCTTTAAATTTAAAAGAGGTAAGCGGTATTTCCATTTCTGTGACATAATATTTTTCATACCGTTTGGTTTCTGCTTTCCACTTCACGTCCCATGCCGTACTGAAGCCACTTGTGTCAGCACCACCATTTGATATCAAAGCTTCTCGCTGCACACCATACGGATTGATACCGAAAAGGAAAGCTGTCGTGCCGTCGTTGAAAGTGTCAAATACCAAGCTGAGGTTGTCGCTGCCTCCTGCTCTGAAATCGCGCTGAAGTGAAGGAACAACATAATCATTGCCCGAACTAAAAACTTGTATTGCTATGTATAAGTTTTTGTCGTCATACAAAAATTTAATGCTAGTCTTTAGTCCAGATTTGATGCTGTCAGTAGGAAAAAATTGCCAAAAACCATCGGCTACTCCGGCTTGCTCCCATACACTTTCTGAAAGTTCTCCGTCAAGTTCTATTTTTTCATGGGTATATTTAACGGTGAACTGCCTTTGAGAATAGGATACAAAACAAATAAAAAACAGGAAAATAAGGCTT
>PFUR01000035.1:990-20030 GCA_002790195.1 Flavobacteriales bacterium CG_4_9_14_3_um_filter_40_17 | reverse complement strand
GAAAGGCTTTTTAAAATACGTTTCTTGCCTTTTTTTCCATGGGGTTCAAACAATGATAGATAAAGGCATTGACAGGAGTTGCAACACCCAAGCGTTTGCCCTCCGAAAGAATATATCCATTAAAATTGTCTAATTCGGACGGTTTGTCATTCATCAAATCGCGTTGCATAGAAGCGGTTGTGTCGGGTGTTTGGGCATCGATTGCCTGAAAAACACTTTTCAAATCCGACTCACTGAGCGAAATATTTTTTTGGTTTGCCACCGCTTTGATTTCTGCGGCTGTCAGCATCATGATATCTCGGATTTCCTTGTCCGACCGATTGATACCGATGGGCATGCGCGTCAAAGCACCGATACCACTAACGGTGCAGATGAAAAGAAATTTCCGCCAGATTTCAAGTTGAATATTTTGAGGGATTATGCTGACTATCCCGGCTTGGAAAAATAACTTTTGAAGTTGCAAAACCCTTTCTGATTGTTGGTTGTTTATTTCACCAAATACAATTTGAGGAAGGAATGAAGGATGGTAAATTACGCCCGGTGATTCTACAAAACTGATAATTTTACAAAGCCCGGCAAGCACTTGATTTTTTGGTAATAAACGGGTGAGTTTGTCATAATTGTCTGCGCCGTTCTGTAATGGAAGCAGCAATGTTTTTGAATCTATAAAAGTGTAGAGGTTTTTGGCTGACTCCTCCAACTGCCATGATTTCACACACAAAATAACCAAATCGGGTGTTTCAAAATCGGAGAGATTGTCGGAAACTTTGACCGGAAAAATCGCAAAATACTCCAAATAACTTTTTACTTGCAAACCATTTCCCTGAAGTGCTTCGAGTTGTTTTCCGCGAGCTAAAAAAGACACTTTATTCCCTGCTTTTGCCAGTTTACCCCCGAAATACCCACCCACGCCGCCGGTACCGTATATCAGAATTTTCATTTAAATTGTATGTGTTTATATTTGAATCAAAGGTAAATTAAAATAGTTTACTACTTTTACGCCACAATACAGAACAAATGTCAACGTCGCTTGAAAAATACAATAAACGAAGATTGATTTCTTCCTACTTCTCGGTTGTATTGAGTATCTCTTTGGTACTTTTTCTTTTGGGATTGTTGGGTATTTTAGTCATCAATGCCAATCGAGTTGCCAATCATTTTAAGGAACAAATCCCGTTGACTGTTTATTTTAAGAATTCAGCCAAGGTATCTGAAATCAAAGAACTGCAACAAACCTTGGATACCGCAATTTATGTAAAATCCGTTGATTACGTTTCCAAAGAAGAAGCAGCGGAAAGGTATAAGGCTGAGATTGGCGAAGATTTTATGCGGTTTTTGGGTTACAATCCGCTTCAAAACTCAATCGATTTGCGTTTTAAATCCGATTACGTAACCAAAGAAATAATCGCTGAAGTTGCCAATCAAATTCGTTCCAATGCGTTGGTGAGTGAAGTAAGTTATGACGAACCCTTGGTGGGTTTGCTAACAGAAAATGTCCAAAAAATCGGGGTTTGGATACTCGGGCTTAGTGGCGTTTTTTTTCTTATAGCTATCTTGCTTATCAACAGTTCTTTGCGTTTGTCTGTGTATTCTAAACGATTCATTATCAAAACCATGCAAATGGTTGGTGCAACCAAACCTTTTATCCGAAGACCATTTATATTGCAACATATCCGGCTTGGCCTATTGGGTGCTTTGGTAGCACTGATAATTTTGACGGGGGTATTATTTTACATAGACAAAACCTTTCCTGAACTTCAAATGACTAAAGATAAATTGCTGCTGGTGAGTTTGGCATTGGGTGTTGTATTGGGAGGTATAATAATCACTTGGCTAAGCACATTTTTTGCAACGCAGCGTTTTTTAAATCTCAAAACAGACGATTTATATTACTGATTTCAAACATTAAGATATGGAGAAAAAGCAAGATAATGCCACTTTTATTTTTCGAAAGAAAAACTACAAATATATGTTTATTGGATTGGCAATCATTGTATTGGGTTTTATTCTCATGGCTGGTGGCGGAAGTGACGATCCAAATATTTTTAGCGAAGAAATATTTAATTTCAGACGAATCCGATTGGCACCGGCCTTGGTTTTGATAGGTTTTGCGATAGAAGTATATGCAATTTTATTAAACCCCAATAAGGGCAAATGAATTTTTGGGAAGCACTTTTTCTGTCTATAATTGAAGGGCTGACCGAGTATTTGCCGGTTTCCTCAACGGGTCACATGATTATCGCGTCGTCATTTTTTGGCATTGCACAGGATGATTTTACCAAACTCTTTACCATCGTCATTCAATTGGGGGCGATACTCTCTGTTTTGGTACTTTATTTTAAAAAGTTCTTACAGTCGCTCACTTTCTACTACAAGCTTTTTATTGCTTTTATTCCGGCCGCTTTTTTTGGGATGTTGTTCAACAGCCAGATTGATCACTTGCTTGAAAACCCTTTAGTTGTTGCTGTTTCGCTTGTTTTGGGTGGTGTGGTATTGATTTTTATCGATCGTTGGTTTAAGGAAAGTGAACATTCAGAACCTTCTTACAAAAGCGCATTCAAAATCGGGTTGTATCAATGCGCAGCCATGATTCCAGGCGTATCGCGCAGTGCGGCCAGCATCATTGGCGGGATGACACAAAAATTGTCGCGAAAAGCAGCCGCCGAATTTTCATTTTTTTTGGCCGTGCCGACCATGCTGGGAGCGACCGTCAAAAAGACTTACGATTATTTTCAAAACGGTTTTGAAATTTCACCCGATCAGATAAACCTTTTGATAGTCGGAAATATGGCCGCTTTCTTAGTTGCCGCATTGTCTATCAAGTTTTTTATAGGTTATCTGAATAAAAACGGATTCAAACTGTTTGGTTATTACCGGATTATCCTCGGGATAGCTATTTTGATTATCCACTATTTTATTTATCCTCTGACTACCCTCTGATGACTGCCGAAGAATTCCAAGAAGGAAAAATACTGCTCATCGATAAACCTTTGAAATGGACCTCTTTTGATGTGGTGAACAAAGTCCGTTTTCAAATCAGGAAAAAATATAATCTCAAGAAAATAAAAGTTGGTCATGCTGGCACTTTAGACCCGCTGGCTACCGGATTACTCATATTATGTACCGGAAAAATGACCAAGCAGATCGATTCGATTCAGTCGCTCTACAAGGTTTATGAAGGGACATTCCACATCGGTGCTACGACTCCTTCCTTTGATTTGGAAACAGAAGTAAACAAACAGTTTGAAACAAATCACATCAGTGATGAAATTTTAAAAAATGCAGCTATAAAATTTGTCGGGAAAACAAAACAAGTCCCGCCTGTTTACTCCGCTATTCAAAAAGAAGGTAAAAGACTCTATGAATTGGCTCGCAAAGGGATTGCAACAGAGATTGAAGCAAGGGAAATTGAAATCTTCGACTTTGAAATAACTTCGTTCAAATTGCCTGAAATTTCTTTTCGAGCAGCTTGCAGCAAAGGGACTTACATACGTTCGCTGGCTAACGATTTTGGCAAAGCTATTGGTTCGGGTGCGTATTTATCATCTCTCAAGCGAACGGAAATAGGAGAGTACACCTTAGCAAATGCGCAGACTTTGGATGGTTTTTTAGCCTCTTTTTAATTTTAGCTTCTTCAGATTTTTTAGAATTTTTAAAATTTCTCAAGAAGAAAAACCAAATCTTGCATGATGTTGATTCCTTTATCTTTGTTGTACCACATTTGCAAATCTTCTTTGAAAGCAGTATCCAAACTTCCGTGCTCTTTTTTGTAGTCTTCCACCATTTTAGTAGCATTCGATGGCCTTGGACCCCAAATAGTTAGAACCTCTAAAGTATCTTTTTGCAACACAATCAATTTTGGGATGGACTGCGAACCATTGGTCAAAAATTGATTCATCAAATCCATGTTTTCATCCCGAATAACAATTCGAAGATTAATGTTTGAATTAAGCTCGGTCATTTTGTTGATTACCGGTAATACGTGCGCCGCATCACCACACCAGCTTTCAGCAATAACAAGCCAAGTAATTTCTTTGTCGAATTTTTTTATTTTTCGCTCGATGTCTTCCGGCACTCGGAGGGTTTTGTCCCAACGATGCATTCTGCGGTCATTGAGTTGGGAGTAATTTAATAAACTTTCGGATTGAGTGTTTCCTGTAGATTCATTTTCTTCTAGAAGCTGTTGAACCAGTATGCGGTATTCCTTGTAAGACATTGATTTTTCAAGGCTTTGTTCGATGATGCTACTTAGTTCAATTTGCGTTTCTATATTCATTTTAGATTAAATTTGGTTGTTTGTCGAGTTGTTTGGGTTTGACTTACGTGCCACAAATTTCAGGAAAGTTTTTGGAGTGGAATGTGACTTTTGTCACGTATAAAAAAATATTTTTTCAAATAATCATTTCATTTAGGAATGTAGGTGAAAAAGCATTCATTTAAAAAAAACTGTGAGCACACTTGCTGCACTCACAGATTTATAAAGTTGATTTTTTTTTAACGTTGATCTACTAAGAAGACTGCATTGCTGAAAACTAATTTGCCACTCTGCCAAAACTCTCTGAACAACGGATTATCAGCCATATAGATGACCGAACCTCGCCCAATATTTTCTATTCCATAAGACAAACTGTTTTCTAATTTTTTAAGTAATTCACTTCCGACAAATCCGTTTACCAAATTATTCTTGCTTTTGATGTAACCCGGATTGGCACCTTCCGAAAGGAGTTTGTATGCATGGCTGTCTAACTTAAGTGAAAAATAATCATTTTCCAATCCGAAAAACAATGGATTCGAACGGTCTGTAACCAGCTTAAAAATGCTTCCGGGCGTGTATTCGGTCAATGCGTAGCGTTCTTCGTTTTCATAAGATTCCAAGTTTGGTCTCTCTTTTTTTAAAGTGTCAGATTCAGAAGCAGTTTTTAGGCCAAAACCATCTACATCGGCAAAACTGCTAAGTGCATTTTCCATCAAGATGAGTTTGTTTCCTTTTTTCACCCAATCTGCTAAATTTGTCTTATCACCTGTTTTCAAATTACTGCCGTAATATCCATTCGGTATAATTAAAACATTGTATTGATCCAAATTTACACCACCAAAATAATCCGTGTCCAAGACGGTTGCCGGATAGCCGATTTCTTGTTCAAAAAAGTGCCAAACTTCACCAAAGGATAAGGTCGAAGCACCCGAACCGGATAGGATGGCGATTTTTGGAGGCTTAATATATTTGACAGAGGACGAACCAAAATCATTTCCGGAAGCGACAAATCCGGTTGTGGCGGCATGCAGATTGCGGTTGTGTTTTTTGGCTGATGAAACCACGATTTCATCAAATTGGTTGTTTCCAACATTGATTCCCCGACTGATAATCAGCGTTCCTCTTTTGAAGGATTTGCCGTCCACCTGAAAATCGTTTTCTGCAAAACTCACTTTAATGCCATTCTGAATCAAATAACCCAACCACTTCGCATCCTCAGTATCGTTCCATTTAGAAAGATAAGCATACGGTTTTTCAGAGAATTCGTTTGAGGGTTCTGCTATTGGATATTCCCCGGAATGTGCGATAATTTCTTCAAGTGCAAAGGCTTTCAGGTTGTGCGAATAAGGCAAAGTCCAAGCGGTAATATCATAAGTGAGTGAATCTGACAATTTGGTTTGCGGTTCAAACAATACCCGCACTAAATTGGCTTTGGGTTGATTGAGATTTATGACCAAATCGTTGGTACTGACAGACACTTTGGGTTGTTGAGATACATCGGCATAGCTAAATCCTTTGCTTGAAAGATTGGAAGTTGCGGCTCCGTATTTGATGAGGTGCTCATCAAAAAAACGAGTCAGCCTTTTCAATTCATCCGAATCGGTTGTTCCTTTGATTACAAAACTTTTGTAACGGGAAGGAGCCGGTTTTTTATAATAATTTTCAAATTCATCTACCAATCGTTCAGCATTGAGTGAAGCTACTTCGATGGTAGAAAGTCCGGTGGTGTAGTGGTGTGCAATCCGGTCTTTGAGTGTGAGCAGATTTCCGTCATTTTTTGTAATAGACAAGCCTGCTCCTATCCCACCTTGCTCATAAGTCATCCCGATGGCACCAGAATAAACAGGATAAGTGTCGCCATAACTTGGGTACAGCAAATCGAATACTTCTTTGGAAAAATAGAGCCAACCGTTTTGATCAAAATACTTCGCATGATTTTTTCCGATTTTCATTTGAAATTCGCGTTGCCATGGAGTAATCACCTCGTGATAAGGCTCGGCTGCCGGGGCAAAGTAGTACGGCGCATTGTATCCTTGTTCATGAAAGTCCACATGCACTTGCGGCAACCATCGATTATAAATTTTGATACGCGACTGCGATTCGATTTGCGTCAGCCAAGCCCAATCTCTGTTCAGGTCGAACATGTAGTGATTGGAACGTCCGCTGAGCCAAGGTTCGTGGTGTTCTTTGCTGTTCGGATCAGCACTATCAGGTTTATTTCCAAATTGAATGTACCAATTTGCATACCGGTCGCGTCCGTCGGGGTTTATACAGGGATCGATAATTACCACTGTGTTTTTAAGCCACGTTTGGGTTTTACTATTAGATTTATCAGCCAAATCATAGAGTGTTTTCATAGAGGCTTCCATGCTCACGGCTTCGTTGCCATGCACATTGTAGCTCAACCAAACCAAAGTAGATTTGTCGGTTATATTGCTACTATTTCCGAATCCCGCTCGGGCAAGATTGGCTTTACGGATGTCTTCGAGTTTTTCAAAATTTTCGGGAGACGTGATGTAAGCCACAAACAGCGGGCGGTGTTCATAAGTTTCGCCGTAATATTCCAATTTAATATTCGGGTTATTTTCCGCTACATACTTGAAGTAAGCTTCCATGCGATGATGCGGCGTAAACCGTTCGCCTAAAGTATAACCCAAAAATTCATCGGGTGTTTTGAGTTGGGCAATTGTTGTGAAACTTAAAAAAAGTAAAAAAATGGATAAGCAAAGTTTGTTAGTTTTCATAAAAGATTATTGAGGTTTCTCTTTCCAAAAGTAAAAAAAGTTTACTTTAAAAAGATAACAAAATAGTTTATAAAAACCATTGCCAAAATTCACAACAAAAAAGCGGGCAATTGAAATTCATTTTCCTGCTAATTTGGTTCGAAGCTATACAGTATATCCAAGGCACGATCTAATTTTTAGGTGCAATAGGACAGCCATACATACAGGCTGTACTCCGGAAAATCGGGATCAACGAGCAAGAGCAAAGTAACTGGAAAATTGTCTTTGGTACCTTCTACAAACAAATCCCAATAGCCATTTAAGATTGTTTAACGAAGTCGTTTCGGCCAGATTAACAACCACGTTTCTGTTTGCCCAATCCATTAGATAGGACTTCATTTGCCTGAACGACAGATTTTCTCTGTTCTTTGAGAAAATACTTAAATTGATGTCTGTGTTTCCCGCGATAAATTTATAGCCGTCGCTTTGCGAAACCACAAAATCCGAAGGAATTTTGAACTTGGTCTATTAACTGTCCCAATTGTAGGTAATGTCTTGGGCATTCAAATAAGCTGAAAAAAGAAAACAGCATAGAGATACGGTTTTCAGAAAACGGGTTGCATTCATAGTATATTGTTTATAAATTGTTTAAATTAAATCAAATAATTTAACAAAAACAAAAAACAATTAACTTTTTTTGATAAATAAATCCCACCATTATCAGGTTAAAAGCAAAATAGATTCAACAATCTTCAAAGCGCATTTTTCACCGTCGATAGCCGCCGAAATGATACCGCCGGCATACCCTGCTCCTTCTCCACAGGGATACAAACCTCTGATTTGTAGATGCTCTAGGGTTTCCGGATTGCGTGGAATCCGAACCGGGGAAGAAGTCCGGCTCTCCGGCGCATGCAAAACTGCCTCGTTGGTCAAATAACCCCGCATCGAGTTGCCGAATTCGACAAAACCATTTCGTAAAATTTTTGTCAGAAAATCAGGGAAAACTTGACCCATTTCTATTGAAGTTGTGCCCGGCACATAAGATGTTTTAGGAATATTTACAGAAACTTTGTTTTCCGTAAAATCAACCAATCGCTGAGCCGGTACGCGTTGTGTTTGTCCTCCCAACTGCCATGCGTTTTGTTCGATGGATTTTTGAAATTCCATGCCTGCCAAGGCTCCGAATTTAGCAAAAGGTTTGAAATCTTCTAATTTCAATTCGATGACAATGCCGGAATTGGCGGTACTTTGATCGCGTTTGGAAGGCGACCAACCATTGGTCACCACCTCGCCCGGGCTCGTGGCACAAGGCGCAATCACACCACCCGGACACATGCAAAAGGAATATAATCCCCGGCCATTTATTTGCTTGACAATTGAATACGGAGCCGGAGGCAAATATTCGCCCCGATAATCGCAGTGATATTGGATTTTGTCTATCAACACCTGCGGATGTTCGATCCGCACACCCAAAGCAAAAGGCTTGGCTTCAATATAAATCTTCTTTCTGTCCAACAATTCGAAAATGTCTCTTGCCGAATGTCCGGTTGCCAATATGACTTTATTCGACGAAATCACATCGCCTTTTTGGATGACAACACCTTGTATTTCATTACTTTTAATAACAAAATCCGTTACCCTGGTTTCAAATAAGACTTGCCCACCACATTCGATTATTTTTGCGCGGATATCCTGAATAATTTGAGGCAATTTGTTGGTACCGATGTGTGGGTGTGCATCAATCAAAATATCATGTGATGCTCCAAACCCAACAAACAACCGTAATATTCTATCCACATCTCCTCGCTTTTTAGAACGGGTGTAAAGCTTTCCATCTGAATACGTCCCCGCTCCGCCTTCTCCAAAACAGTAGTTGGAATCCTCGTTGACCAAATGATGTAAGTTGATAGCCTTCAAATCACGCCTTCTTCCCCTGACCTCTTTTCCGCGTTCGATAACAACCGGTTTCAATCCCGATTCAATCAACTGCAAAGCAGCAAAAAGCCCGGCAGGGCCTGCACCAATGATGATAACTTCGCGTGATTTGGATACGTCTTTATAGTCAGGAAGCCGGATTGGCAGTTCTGTATAGGTATCTCCATGCAGAAATATCTTGACTTTCAAGTTAACTTTTACTAACTTTTGACGGGCATCAATCGAGCGTTTTAATACCTCAATGTGTTCTATATCAGTCGAGTAAATTTTGAGCTGTTTGGCCAAATAATCTTTCAGCAACAGCTCGTTTGAAGCAATTTCAGGGCTTAGCAGAAGTTGGTATTCTTGAGACATACACAAAAGTAATTTATTTTTTCAGTGCACAAAAAAACGGGTAGAATACCCGTTTTTATTTCTACTAATTCAGTGTTATCAATCTTCCGAATGCATGAAGCCCTGTTTCTTTAACAAAGTTTCCTCAGTTTCTACATGGTTTTCGTCCGGCACACAACAATCCACCGGGCAAACGGCTGCACATTGTGGCTCATCGTGAAACCCTTTGCACTCGGTACATTTGTCCGGGACAATGTAGTATATTTCGTCTGAAACCGGCTTTTGTGGCGCATCCGCATCCACTTCTTTGCCATCGGTGAGCACAACCTTTCCTTTCAGTTTGGTACCATCGGCATAACGCCAATCGTCAGCTCCTTCATAAATAGCTGTATTTGGGCATTCGGGCTCGCAAGCTCCGCAGTTTATGCATTCGTCTGTGATAATAATTGCCATGGCTGTGATTTTTTATTTATTCTTACATTTGTAGTGCAAAAATATAACCAATACCATTCATAAACAAACCCAATGATGTTAGAAAAAACCAAAAATGCGTTTGATGGGTTAGGTTCGTTTTTAAATCAATATATCTCAGCTATAAATTCGAAAACTATTTCACCGATAAACAAACCAAAATATGATGCTTTAGCACAAGTAATCAAACTCTCGAATCAACAAAATCAGTGGTTTACGGAAGAAAACATCAAAATGGTTCTAACTTACTGGGCTTCCAAATTAAACTGGAACGAACTCGACATCTTACTCAAGCCTTATAGCTTTAAGAATTCCAACGACAAAACCGTTGCGCTTATTATGGCAGGAAATATTCCGCTGGTGGGGTTTCACGATTTGTTGTGTGTGCTTTGTGCGGGATTCAAAGTACAGATAAAATGCTCCTCTAACGATCGGACACTCCTCCCCTTTTTGGTTACGGTGCTCATAGAAAAATACCCTTGGCTAAAAACGCGGATCGAATTTGTCGAACGTTTAAAGAATTTTGATTTGGTGATAGCCACTGGCGGCGATAACACTTCGCGGTATTTCGAATTCTATTTTAAGGACAAGCCCCATATCATCCGGAAAAATCGCCATTCTTTAGCTGTATTAAAAGGTGATGAGTCATCCGAAACGCTACATAATTTAGGCAAAGACATTTTTACCTATTTTGGTTTGGGCTGTCGGAATATTTCAAAAATTTATGTGCCTAAAGCGTACGATTTTCGTTATTTTTTTGATGCAATTCAATCTTTTGAGCCATTGATTCATCACCATAAATACAACAACAACTACACCTACAACCGGACGGTTTACTTGTTGAACAACGAATCTTTCCTCGACAACGGTTTTTTGATTTTAAAAAATGACACGTCAACCTCTTCGCCACTTGCCACTGTATTTTATGAAACTTACGACGATTTGGAAACCTTAAAAACACAACTAAAACAAGCCGAAAAAGACATCCAATGCATCGTATCCGAAGGCTTCATCGCAAGAGAAATTGCTTTCGGGCAAACCCAAAATCCGGCATTAAACGACTATGCAGACGGCATCGACACGATGTTGTTTTTATCAAAATATAACAATTAAAAAATTATTGTTTTAGTAACAAAGATTTTCCTTTATAATTAGCACCTTTGCACAAAATTAAATGAAAAAATGTTCTCAGTACTGTTGCCTCAATTTATCGGGACGAGCTTTGAAGAGGACACTTAGAAAAACCATGATAGTGTTCCCTTCGACTCCGCTCAGGGAACGAATTGAAACTTGAAACATTAAAAATTCTAACATACTTTAAAATGAAAAAACATAATTATAGTGCAGGTCCTTGCATCTTGCCTAAAGAAGTTTTTGAACAAGCAGCTGCTGCTGTCATCGAATACAACAATTCAGGTCTATCAATACTCGAAATGTCTCACCGAAGCAAAGACATCGTTGCAGTAATGGAAGAAGCACAACAGTTGTCTTTGGAATTGCTCGGGTTGCAAAACAAAGGGTATTCAGCACTATTTTTGCAAGGCGGGGCAAGCCTTCAATTTCTAATGGTAGCATACAATTTGTTGAAAAACAAAGGGGCGTATTTGAATACTGGAACTTGGGCCTCCAATGCTATTAAAGAAGCCAAAAACATCGGCCAGGTGGAAGTGGTTGCATCTTCCAAAGAAAACGGTTTCAGGAACATTCCAACTGGCTACCAAATCCCAGTTGATGCCGATTATTTTCACTGTACCAGCAACAACACCATTTACGGGACTCAAATGAAATCTTTTCCAAAGACTTCTATTCCTTTGGTTTGCGACATGAGTTCAGATATTTTTTCGCGCAGCCTTGATTTTTCAAAATTTGATTTGATCTATGCCGGTGCACAAAAAAATATGGGGCCTGCCGGGACAACTTTGATAATCGTAAAAGACGAAATTTTGGGAAAAACAGGAAAAACCATCCCTTCTATTTTAGATTACAAAGTACATATCGAAAAAGAAAGTATGTTCAACACGCCTTCTGTTTATGCCGTTTACGTTTCGTTGTTGACACTCCGATGGCTTAAAAACATAGGTGGAATTCCTGCTATCGAAAAAATAAACAACCAAAAAGCAGCCTTGATTTACGGCGAAATCGACCGCAATTCTTTGTTTGAAGGCTATGCAGACAAAGCGGATCGTTCCAACATGAATGCCACTTTTACCCTTAAATCCACTGCTCACCAAGAAACATTCGATGCCCTCTGGAAAAAAGCCGGTATCGTCGGGTTGAACGGCCACCGTTCGGTAGGTGGTTATCGAGCGTCTATGTACAATGCCTTGCCGCTCGAAAGTGTGCAAGTGTTAGTCGATACCATGCAAGAACTCGAAAAAACGGTGTAAAACCAATCTAAAAATCTCAATACTCAATACTCAATACTTTTTTAATGAAAATCTTAGTAAACGACGGCATTTCGGAAAGCGGACACAAAGCTTTGGAACAAGCCGGATTTGAAGTCATCACCACCAAAGTCGCCCAAGACCAAATCATCAACTACGTCAACGAAAACCAAGTAGCAGCTATTTTGGTTCGCAGCGCAACCAAAGTCCGCAAAGACATCATCGATGCCTGCCCAAGCCTGAAGCTCATCGGTCGTGGAGGTGTCGGAATGGACAACATTGATGTGGAATATGCCAAAAGCAAAGGTATTCACGTAATAAACACGCCTGCCTCCTCCTCTGCTTCGGTGGCCGAGTTGGTGTTTGCGCATTTATTTTCTGGGGTACGGTTTTTATACAATGCCAACCGAAACATGCCGTTGGAAGGCGACACCCGTTTCAACGAACTGAAAAAAGCTTATGGAGAGGGCATTGAACTTAGTGGAAAGACTTTGGGAATTGTCGGTTTCGGACGCATTGGGCAAGCTGTTGCAAAAGTGGGTATCGGTTTAGGTATGAAAATAATTGCTTCCGACCCATTTGTAAAGGAAGCATCGGTTACCTTAGATTTTTTTGATGGGAGGTCACTTGATATACATATCAAAACGCAAAGTTTTGAGTCTGTATTGAAAGAATCTGATTTTATAACCTTGCATGTACCTGCCCAAAAAGATTACGTGATTGGCAGGAAAGAATTGGCGATGATGAAGGACGAATCTGCACTTATCAATGCGTCTCGCGGCGGCGTAGTGGACGAGGTGGCACTTGTGGAAGCCCTCGACTCCGGAAAACTTTCCTTTGCCGGATTGGATGTGTTTGAAAATGAACCTACTCCTGCGCTTAAACTATTGATGCACAACAAAATATCACTAACACCGCACATAGGTGCGGCCACCAACGAAGCCCAAGACCGCATCGGAACTGAGTTGGCTACGCAAATTGCAACCTTGCTCAAATAATCTATTCAATTTTATTATTTAAACAGCGGTCTAGCCTTGCCTAAACCGCTGTTCTCTTTTGAAACAAGTATTGAATTCAGCTTATTTAAAATTATCTGGTATTCTATCATTGTCTTCGTTTTCCCTGTCGTCCTTATGACGAAATTCAAAGTATCTATTTTTGAATTCGTCTATGAACAACTATAAATTTGCTCCTCTTTATACTGAAGGTTTTCGGGATCAAGATTTCCTTTACAGAAATCAGCAAAGATTGCTATTCCTGTAAGCCCGCAAATATCAGGTACTACCACATCTAATCTGAAATTAAGTATCTTAAGATACTTCCATATTTTATGCGAGGCTTCAGCTGCAAGAGTGAACATGTTTTGTCTTTGTCGGCAATATGTTCTTAATTTTTCAGTGGTTTTATCAAGCATTTTTTATATCAGTCTTTTTGCCTTTGATGTTTTTGGTAAATTTACCATTGCACAGGATGACATGAAAACCTTTGGAAAGAAGCACTGCATAAAGATTTTGCCAATAAGAACCTGTACTTTACATGGCTTCAGTTTTGATTTTGTTTTGGTGGAGCCAATCTGCCATTGCAAATAGGTCTTGGTTAAAAACACCAAACTCGCGGACATCTTGTTCAGATTGTCCCACAGCCACCCTATGGGAACGGCTGCCCACATTAATGACCGCAGCTTGGGATTGATTATATCTTGTTCCATAGTATTGAGAATTAAAAAATATATGCTAAGGAGATGTGCTTTTGGCAGAGTAAATATTCTGAACGGGGTTGCCGAATGACCGACACCTCCACTGAAGTCATCGCAAACATCTCAACCAGGATTGCGCTCGTGCTTTTATGCAACAGTTTGTAAATCGGCCTTGCATAGAGCACATCAAAAATAAGAATTGTAGCTTACTTTTTCAACCGTTAGCGGTAGAAGTCAATGGTGCTGCGGTATAGGGATGATTGCACCCAACGTGTTTGGCTATGGTTTGCTGCGTTGGGTTAAACAATAAATTTAGCAAATAAAAACTGACCGTTCACGGATGCGTGGTTTTTCCGAAGGGAAAAAATGCCAAGCAGTGAACTATAGACAGTGCCTCACAACGTTTTTATTTCGGTTACAAAATTCAGTTTATTATTCATCTTAATCAACTTGAAATCCGTTTTTTCTTTTTATTCCAGAATATTATTCAATGGTTTTAGTCCTTGCGATTGTCATCATTATTCCGATATATAGAAATGAAATTGCATTTAAAAAAATCCAAATCAGATTATTTTAAAGTCAAATTTATGCTTTGAAATCAAAAGTATTGTGCTAACAACAGACCCAAAAATTCCATCATAAAATAAAATTAAGAATAGCCAATTTCCATAGTTGTAAATCCTACCTTCTCTAAACGGTTCAACAGCATATTTGATAAAAAGTCCAATTAAGCAAATTTCAATAATCAGGATTCCACTTTTTTTAGTCCAATTTATATTTTGAAGTGTAATGTTCAATGTTTTGTCAAATATTGGGCAACTATATAATACCTCTACAAAACAATCACATTTACTTTTAAAATATTGATTGTCATCGCAAAGTAGCAACTTACCGAGTTATAGGCAATAAACTTAGCAGATTGGTTTTAAATCAACAGTTCAGTAAAACAACAGAGATTTCATTTTGATTATCACTCGCACAATCCATTAATTTTCGTTTAACAAGGCTGAAATTTGATCCAAATTAGGCGTTAAAATGACTTCAATCCGACGGTTTTTTTGTTTGCCATCAGCCGTTTCATTGGAAGCAATCGGCGCAAACTCTCCGCGTCCGGCGGCGGTGATATTTTTGAGTTTCACCCCTTTGTTTTCCTGAAGGATAGAAACAACAGCTGTAGATCGTTTGGTTGACAAATCCCAATTGTCATTGATATCTCCTCCACCTCTGTAAGGTACGTTATCCGTGTGGCCTTCTATCAGTATAGCAATATCTTGGTTGTCTGCGAGTACTTTGCCCAATGCCTCTACGGCTTGTCTTCCTCGACTGCCAATAGCCCAACTGCCTGATTCGAAAAGCAGTCTGTTTTCGAGGGAAACGTAAATTTTACCATTTTTTTGTTCCACCGTCAGCCCGTTGCCTTCAAAACCCAACAAGGCTTTGGAAACGGCATCTTTCAGTTTTTGAAGCGATGCTTCTTTTTGGGCAATCAACCGTTCCAGTTCATCTACCCTGCCGGCGCGTTGTGCCAATTCGTTTTCGAGTGTTTCCAAACGGCTTCTCTCCTGCGCCAATGCATTTTCTTTGGCTTCAAGTTGAGCGAGTAAATCCCTGTTTTTTTGAAGATTCTCGGCCATGGCCACGCTGCTGTTTTTTTCCAAGGCATCATAAGCTGTTTGCAAATTCGATAAATTGTTTTGCAAAGCGGCTATGTCTTTTTCTAATTTATTTTTAGCAGAGGAAGTTGCTTCGTAATCGGATTTCAATTTTTTGATGGCTTCACCATTTTCTCCCAACTCTTTTTGGAGTAGATCCCGATTGTCATACAAGCCTTGATTTTCAGTTTTCAACTTGCTGTATTTATCAGCCAACTCACTATACACTTTTGTGGAAACACAAGAGGCAGAAGCACCGGCAACCATGAGCGCTAAGATTATGTTTTTCATGTTGATTAGTTTAGAATTGTTTTAACGAAATTCAGCAGCATTTATTTCTGTAAAACAATAAATGCACTCACAAACGGCGGTTTTATAAAAAATATTGATTTGAAATACTACTGATTTCCTAAGATTATCGGCATGCCTTTGTCGCCGCTTCCTATCACAATTACTTTGCTGTTTGGCGATTTTGCCAGTTCGAGCGTAGCCTGAATCCCTTTTTCCTGAAGAATCAAACTGGAGAGTGATGCGTTGAGAATCCTGTTGGCGTTGGCCTTTCCTTCCGCGTCAATGCGTTGGCGTTCTGCTTCTTTCTGGGCTTTTTCCAAACGAAATTCATACTCGAGCGATTCCTGCTCTTGTTTAAGTTTTCGCTCGATCGCATCCTTGATGGTAGTTGGCAGCGCAACATCCCTTACCAGCACTTCATTGAGTTGAACAAATTGGTCTTTGAGTATTTTTTGGGTTTCCGATAAGATTTCACTCTGAATAATTTCCCGTTTAGAAGAATATAATTGTTCGGGTGTATATCTTCCCACCACGCTTCTTGTAGCAGATCGAACTGCCGGTTGAAGTACCCTTTGAATATAATTTTCACCTTTTTTTTGGTGAAGCATTCCCAATTTGTCAAATTCCGGTTGAAACCAGATAGATGCATCCAATTGTATTTCCAATCCATTGGATGACAATACTTTCATTTGCTCGGTCAATTCCTGTTGGCGAACTTCATAGACAAACACTTTATTCCAAGGCAACACCAGGTGAAACCCCTCCCCCATAGCAGGTTTATCCGTCACGACACCCTCACCGAAAGTCCTGAACAAAACCCCGGCTTGTCCGGACGAAATGGTCACGGTTGATTTGGATATAAAAATAATGATAACGATAAAAATCGCTATTCCCGGAATGAGTTTTTTAGGTAAATTTTCCATATTTATTGTTTTTTTTTAAACATTCACCAAATATACGGATTCTTTAAGAATTTATCCTTGCCAATAATATCCCTATTGCATTCCGTCAGCACATCGTCCAATTCTCTTTGATTATACCTAAATTTGCAAAAACTAAAATGATGCATCTCTATAACGTTACTATAAACATTGAAAAAGGTCACGAGGTCAGCTGGTTGGAATGGATGAAAAATGAGCATATCCCGCAGATGCTGTCCACCGGAAAATTTTCGCATGCGCGTATGTGCAAAATTTTAACCGAACCGGAAGACGAGCATCCAACTTATGCGGTTCAATACACCGCAGAAGACTACCATGCCATCCAAAAATATTATCAGGAAAACGCGGCAACACTCAGAAACGAAACCATCAAGCATTTTAGTGATAAAATCATTGTCATCCGCACAGAACTCGAACAAGTGTTTGAACTCGGGAATATTTCAAAATAATTTTTGTTAACATCCAAAATATGCACCCACCGGTCAAAGCCAAAAAACACCTCGGGCAACATTTTCTGAAAGATGAAAATATTGCAAAGAAGATAGCAGACACTTTGCCTCAAAGTGGGTTTGACCGAATAATAGAAATCGGACCCGGCATGGGCGTATTGACCCAATATCTATTGAAAAAAGAACAGGATTTAACGGTAATCGAAATAGACAAGGAGTCCGTTGCATACCTGCAAAGCCATTACCCGGAATTGGCTGCCAATATCCTTTCCGAAGACTTTCTGAAAATAGGATTAAATGCACTTTTCCCAAATAAACAATTGGCTATTATTGGTAATTTTCCCTACAACATTTCTACCCAAATTGTTTTTAAAGCTTTGGAAAACAGAGAAATTGTCCCGGTTTTCTCGGGCATGTTTCAGAAAGAAGTCGCCGAACGTATCGCCTCAAAACCAGGTAGTAAAGTCTATGGCATTCTCTCCGTTCTCACCCAAGCTTTTTACGAAACCGAATACCTCTTTACTGTTTCCGAGCAAGTGTTTTGCCCTCCACCAAAAGTAAAATCGGGAGTCATAAGGCTCATCAGAAAAGAAAATTTCCATCTCGATTGTGATGAGGCCTTGTTTTTTAAAGTAGTCAAAACTGCCTTTCAACAAAGGCGAAAAACCTTGCGCAACTCGCTAAAGCTTTTTGAACTCAGCGCAAGCTTGACAGAAAACAAAATCTTCTCCGAACGTCCGGAACGTTTGGGCGTAGCCGCATTTGTTGAATTGACCCAATTGGTGGATCAGCAAAGAAAAACAAAAACCATAAATATTTCTACAACAATGCTTTAAAATCTTTCACCCGCTCGCGGCTTACGATGATGCCTGTTTCGTCAAAGTGATGCAGGCTCACCAAGAGCCGGGAATTGCTGTACATCACAATGTTTTTTATGGCATTGATGTTTATAATAAACTGCCGGCTAACACGAGAGAAATTTTTCGGGTCTAAAAGTGTTTCCATTTCTTCCAAGGTTTCGTCTATGAGGTACTGCCTTCCATCATTCGTAAATAAGTAAGCTGCTTTGTCTTGGGTGTAAAAACATTCGACGGAATCAACTGAAATCAATTTGATTTGCTGGCCAATTTTGACAGAAATACGCTGTTTGTAATTTACTTCCGTATGGTTAAAAAGCATTTTTTTGACGGTTTCAAAATCGATGTTTATGGGTTGGCTTTTGGCTTGCTGCATGTTATATTTTTGGATGGCTGCACACAATTCCACCTCGTCGATGGGTTTGAGCAGGTAGTCGATGCTGTTTAGTTTGAATGCCTGAAGCGCGTAGGCATCATAAGCTGTTGTGAAAATAATAAAACTTTTGATATCCACCTGTTTAAAAATATCAAACGACAAGCCATCCGAGAGTTGAATGTCTAAAAAAATCAACTCGGGATGCGGATTTTTCTTAAACCAACTGACTGCCTCCTGCACCGAATGCAGAAGTTGGATTACTTGCAATTCGTTTTTTTCCAACAACCGGCCAAGTCTGCGTGCGGAAGGTTTTTCGTCCTCCACGACTACACATTTCAAATTGTTTTCAGTCTGTTGATTCATCTTTATTTCGATTGGTTTTCGTCCCAATATTGTTGATCTTTCTCCATAAATTCTTTTATTTTACGTTCTTCCCAGTTTTTCCCAAAAAGCCGGTTGTCCGAACCGAATACGAAAACGCCTAAGGCGTGAAAACCCAATCCGATTCCCCAGAAAAAAGGAGTATAAAACATGCCTTCGTGCCAGGTAAAATGTCCAGCTTTGATGTTGTTAAACTGGCTCATTACTATCAGAAAAATATTAACCGCGATATAGGTTACTAAATGTACGTAAAATCCTTTGATTTTTTCTACACGCTTCTTGGCGCGCAGGTACAA
>PFUR01000035.1:0-978 GCA_002790195.1 Flavobacteriales bacterium CG_4_9_14_3_um_filter_40_17 | reverse complement strand
AGTTGTAAATTTTCAAATCCTCTAATTTTCAAATTAATATATTGCTACATCGAATTGTTTCGCTTCTCTCTTTCCATAAATTCTCTTATTTTACGTTCTTCCCAACCATAAGAAGGCATGAACACTTTGAGTGCATGAATAGAAAGGCCGATTCCCCAACCAATCATCGGAAACCAAAACCAATGAAATTGAGGTATCGTGCGTAAATTGATAAAAATCAGAAATGGGATTACCAGCAAATAACTGATAAGGTTTCCGTAAAATTCTTTGAGATCATCTACTCGTTTTCGTGCGCGGATGTAGCTTTCGCTCATGGTTTTTGTGTTCATAATGACAACGTTTTTAGTTAATAATGGAAGTTTTATAATAAATTTATTTTCAGTTTTTTCGATATTCATTTTAATAGATGAAAGCAAGGCGTAACGCTCTTTGATATTGTTTAAACCAAAGCCTGTTTTGCTGCCTAAACTTTCTTTAAAGTTTAGCGAATTTTCAATTACCAAAAAACCCGCTTGCTCGTAAACCTTTATTTTTAAAGGTTGTTGAGGTGACAGCAAGTTGTGTTTGACCGCGTTTTCCAAAAGCAATTGAAGGGACAGGGGTACAATTTTAAAATCCGGCTGGCTTGAGCGAATCGGTATTTCTGCCGAGATGCTTTCCTCAAACCGCATTTTGAGTAGGTTGATATAGGTTCGGGCAAAATCCAATTCTTCATCTAAATTGATTAATTCTTTATTTTTTTGTTCCAAAACATACCGATAAACTTTTGAAAGTGCTGTTGTAAATTGCTGAGCTTTTTCGGGGTTTTCATCTATCAATCCGGTAAGCACATTCAGGCTGTTGAACAAAAAATGCGGGTCGAGTTGGTTTTTCAGCGCATCAAATTTGGCCGAAGCCGAACCCGCCAAAAAAGTTTGTTCTTTGATTTTCAGCTTCTGAGCCAACTGATTTCTATACAACGAATAAAAAGTATAGGTG
>PFUR01000078.1:716-11549 GCA_002790195.1 Flavobacteriales bacterium CG_4_9_14_3_um_filter_40_17 | reverse complement strand
ATCGCACCGAAAGCCCGGCAGGCAAACCGTTGAGTACTTGGCTGTCGGCATTTGAAAGGTTGAATGAATGAAGCCCGTCTTCGCTCCCGTCGTCATCGCAGGCTTCCAAAATGGCATCGTTGGCGGTGGTTGTTGAAATTTGCAGCGTTATTTGCGCTGTGTTACCGCATCCCAATGAACTTTCCACGCGTGCATACACCACTTGATTGGGGGTTGAGTTTGAAAAATTATTTGAGTTTGTAATCGGATTCGCCTCGTTTTCAGCATCTGTTTGCGTGAGAAAAAAACCGGTAACAGAAAGAGTTTGGTCATCGGAGATGATGTTTTGGACAGCTCGGCTCAAGTTATAAATAGTCAATCCGTTTGCATCAGCATCACATTGAACTAATCGGACATTATTCACACTTGGAATCGGTATAAATTCGATGAAAACATCACCAAAAGAAAGGCATCCGCTGCCAAGATCGACTTCCACGGAATAAGCGGCGGTATTAGTTACTGTCAACGTGCTGTTTGTTGCACCCTGAAGTGGAACGCCATCTTGAAACCATTCAAAGGTTAGCGGCATGCCCAAATCGGCATCAAGCACAAGACTGTCTCCCTGACACAGTGCGTTTCCGTTGAGCGCAGTTCGATCTGATCCCAAGTCAGTATCGATGCTGAAACTTCCGCCACCCAGAAAAATAGCTGAATCAAAAAGTGCGTTTCCTTCATCGGCAATCACCAATTTGATGTGGTATGTAACGTTTGGAATCACAGTTGCACTGGCCGTAAGCGCAACGGTTTGTCCATTAAAATTAATGGGGGTACTCACGCCATTGAGCTGATCGAAAAATTGTTCGTTTTCGGCAGGGCAACCGAAAGCGCCCGGAAAATCGGGATGAACGCTGGTCACTTTTACGGGGATATTGGTGTTGGGGACAACGGCTAAGTTTTGAAAGGGTTCATCTACGCCGGCACGCTTGAGCAAAAAGGCAAACCCGTCCGAAAAATCGCAAGGACGCGGACTGTTGTATTCCTCCGAAGCGAAAATATAATCGAAGCTGATGCGGTTGGCAATGGGTGTGAAATCGAACTCCAAAATGGTCGCGTTGGTGGTGTTACGCACACCCAGTGCATCTTCCAAATCCACATCGCCAAGCCAACCTGAAGCCGTTTCGCTCAAAACATTCCCGTTAGGGCCGACTGCCGAACTTGCTTTTCCTGTGCTCAATACAACACCGTTTTCGAAAGGAAAATCAGTTCCGTTCCGGTCAAAAAATCCGTAACTCAAACTGCCGTCCCTGAAATTTCCTGATACCGCGCTAATGTTTGATACACTCGCGCAAGGCATGTTTGCTAAAACCAGGTTTACCAAATCTTCCGGTGACAGCTTGTCTTGAACAACTATATTTTGAGAAAAAGGTAATTTAGGCCAAAGAGCAAAACATAAAATGGCAACAAACTGTTTCATTAGAAATGAGAAATTGTTTGTCGCTAATGTATTACAAATCCCGCTTTTTCAGAAGTCGATAGGAAAGATAAATAAAAACAAAAGCCCAAATTGCTACAATCAAAAGCTGATAGAAATGAATACTGTAATCTTTGTTGAACGATTCTCCAACTTGATTTGCTAATGATTTGATGCCTGACAGGCGAGTAAAAGGCTCTTTGACTAGGTTGCTCATGGAAGTCAGCGGGAAAAACTGCATCACTTTGGATGCAAAATCTGTATCAGATTTAAATCGAATGGTCAAAAACAAGATGCCTTCCGCAATCGAAATCAGTATCAAAAATCCCAATGCGAAAGCCGAGCGTTTTACCCAGATTCCCAGAAAAAGGCACAAAGCAAAAAACCCGCTGAGTTTGACGAAAAACGCCAGAAGATAATCTAAATCTTGAAAAATAATGGATACCTCGTTGAAGTCTGAAAAAATCAACCCGAGTATCATGGAAACTACAAAAACAAATACTGTCGATGCTCCTGCGAATACTATGACTGTATAAAATTTTGATAAAATAAATTCCTTTTTGCTGAGTCCGTCAATCAGGTTTTGCTTCAGGGTTCGGTAGCTGTATTCGTTAGCCATCATCGAAACGATGACAATGGCGAGAAACAGTTTGAGCAAGGCAGCTACCCAAGTGTTGAAATGCCAGATATACGGAAAATTAAAAATCCCTTGATCGGCTATGCGGAAATGGATGTTCGCGAAGTCAAACTCGATGGATGCAATAAGGGCAATCGAAGTGAGCAGCAAAAAATAAATAAGTGTGAGTATTCGGCTTGACTTGTTGAGGTAGAGTTTTTGAAATTCTATGAGGAGTAGTCTTTTCATGTTTAATTAGCAGTTTGATTTTTAACCAATTCCAAAAATTGTTCTTCCAAGCTTTGTTTTCTTTTGACAAGGTGAGAGGCAATAACTTGATTTTCAAACAAATATTTGTTTAGTGTTACCGCTTCTAAATCTTCCTTCAAAAATGCTTTGACCGGATGCCTTTCGGCTGAAAGATGACTGACGGCAGGATGATTTTCTAAAAGTGAAATCAAAAGTTCGTTTTGATTGGAATCAACCTCAAAAAAACCTTTGCTGGCGGTCATCTCACTGACTAAACCTGAATAGAGTTTCTTGCCTTTGTGCAAAATTAACACATGCGAACACACTTTTTCGACTTCATCGAGTAGGTGGGAAGCAAGCAAAATAGTGGTTCCGGCTTTGGCTATCTGTTTGATGATTTCCCTGATTTGATGGATGCCCTGCGGGTCTAATCCATTGGTAGGCTCATCAAGTATGAGTATTTCCGGATCGTTCAAAAGAGCCGAAGCAATGGCTAACCGTTGTTTCATTCCCAAGGAGTAGGTGCTGAATTTGTGTTTTCTTCGATCCGATAACCCGACGATTTCTAACTTTTCAGTAATTTTTTTGGTAGAGATACTTTTTATTTTACAGACTAATTGCAGGTTTTGTTCGGCAGTCATGTACGGATAGAAATTGGGATGCTCGATGATGGCACCAACTTTTTTTAGAGCTTCGTGCGTATCGAGTGTGTCATCAAACCAGGCAAAATCGCCTGATGTTTTGTTGACCACCTGCAAAACCATACCCAAAGTGGTCGATTTTCCGCTGCCGTTCGGCCCCAAAATTCCATATACGTTTCCTTTTTCGATGGAAAAGGACAAATCGTCAACAGCGGTAAGCCTGCCGAATTTTTTACCGAGATGTTTGAGGGTAAGTATTGATTCCAAACTAAAAATAATTTATGAGTAGAGGACGAATGATTCTGGTTTTTGTTACATTTTTTATAAATTTATAAAAATAAATTTGAGCAGCCGCTTTATTTCAATTAATCAATTGCAACCCATCACATGCAACAAGTCGCCATATCGAAAAAAAAACCCAATTTCCCGGTTCAACAATTCTTACGGGGCTACCTTTCAAAATATGGAAGAATAACCAAGATAACGGTTTGTTACGAAGATTTGTTGCGTTTTTCTGGTTCGGTTGTAGTGTATGACAAAAAAGATAAAGACACACTTTGGATACGGGTTTATTATCCCGAATTTGAACGAAAAGAACTTGACCAAAGCCTGAAAAAAATCTATTCTTTGCTCTATTCAGATGGAAGTGAAAATATTTCAGAATTTTTGAATGTGGATTCAATCGATTTTTGCACTTTCGGGAATTCCTATCCTTTTCGCATTAAAATCAGGAATGTGTTGAACGACAACCACGTTCATTTTTATATTAAAAAAGCAGATGCTTCCCGCATTTATGGCTTGGAATTGGAGCATATACTTTCACCTAATCGAATAAATTTTTTGGTCTTCGAAGACACCTTGATCGAGGAACACATCACTGGCATACCCGGCGATGATTTTATTGATAACTATCTGCCGAATTGTGATGAAAACGCGAAATCACTTATCGCCAAAGAGTTTGTCAAGTTCAACGAGCGCTGTATGATGCGGCTTTTGGGCGATATGCGATCGTACAATTACGTAGTTGTCCCTACCCACGATTTTGATCATGTGGTCTATAAAATTAGGGCCATCGATTTTGATCAACAATCTTACGAAGGTAACTTCAGGCTCTACCATCCGCAGTTTTTTAAAGAAAATATAAAAATGGTTGAATTGGTTTCCAAGAAATTGCAACCCGGATCGATAGAACAATACAAAAATGAAGAACGCGCCATCCTGGCCAAACGGATTTTGAGCACGAACACCCGCATCCGCTCGCTGATCCACTGCATGGAATCCGATAAAATTTCTTCACCTGAGAAAGTGAACCAACTCAAAAAGGCGGTTTGCACTTTTACCCACGATATGAAATTCAAAAAATGCCAATCGATGGGGGAAATTCTTCGTGTTTCACTCGAATTTGTCAAGCGAAATTTTGAAAAAAGTGCTTTAAAAAACTTTTGATAGGAATTGGATTTTTAAATCGTTTTCTTACACGCTATTTTAACAAAAAAACCGACAAATGACAAATATTTGCAGACGAAAGCCTTTATTCTTTAAAAAAATATTAATTAAAAGTTAATTTTTTAATTTTTTATTTGACTTTAATTTTTATATTTTTGGCTGTATAAAAACTATTTCTATGCGAAAGAAAGCCTCATTTTCTAAAATTTTTGTATTCTTTTTGTTTGCAATACAATCCGTTTTTTCTCAATCTGTTATCATCAGTCAATACATAGAAACCAGCTCCGGCACAACGCCTAAAGGCATCGAAATTTTTAATATTTCAGGCGCAGATATCAATTTTGCTGTTAACAATTTAGATGTTTATCAGGGAACTAATGGAGCCGCTATTCCTCCGGTTCCACCTGGATTGCCTTCACCCTTGGTTTCTATCACCTCAGGAATACTTCCCAAAGACGGGGTGTGGGTCATTGGCACAACGGATTTAGTAGCTTATGTGACAACCAATGCGCCCGGTGTATCAACAACAACTTTTGCTTTTGCATTTAACGGCGATGACGCTTTGCAAATTAGGCTCGGAGGTGTGATACAAGACACATTTGGCACTCCGGGTACTGACCCGGGAGCCTCGTGGACAGGTGGTGGAGTGAGTACAGCCAACAGCAATATTGCCGTTAAAGATGGTATTTGTTCAGGCAATGTTTCAGGTTGGACAGACCCAAGCATTCGGTTTACAAAAGCAGGTGGCGGATTAATTCCTGCAACCGGCTTTGGGGTAGCGCCAGCTTCTTGTAGTGTGCCTACTTCGGCCACCATCAACGTCTCGTCGAGTTCTCTAACAGGCTTTAACTATACCGAATTTTCTGGGCCGTCTGCCGAGCAGTCGTTCACTGTGTCGGGCGCAAACCTAACGGATGACATCACCGTGGCAGCTCCGGCAGCCTATGAAATATCGACCGTTTCGGGTTCGGGTTTCAGCAGCGCTGTATTGCTCGTGCCAACTTCTGGCAGCGTAGCCGCGACTACCCTATACATCAGATTGAAAGCCGGTTTAGCTGCCGGAAGTTACAACCAAGTACTCACAGCCGGCAGCACGGGTGCTACTACGCAAAATGTAAATCTAAGCGGAACGGTAACGGCATCGACTTGTACTCCCGCTGCCATCGCATCGACCTCACCCTTATCAGGTCCGGAAGGAACGGTCATCACCATCACGGCATCTTCGGGTAATCTCACCGGAGCTACTGTAACTATCGGTGGTGTGAATGCAACAGTGCTTTCAAGTAGCGCGACCACCCTGAAGGCAGTTGTCCCCGCAGGAGCGAAATCTGGCGCAATCCTCATTCAAGATACCCAACCATGCGATGTAAGTGCTGGAATTTTCACGCTTTTAAGTTCAGACAAAACTAATTGCGATGTGGTGAGTTCGTTTAGCGAATTGTTTATCTCAGAGGTAACCGATGCCACCTCAGGTTCGCTTTCCTATATCGAGATTGCCAATGCCACATCCAATACCGTTGATATGAGCGGATACACTGTCCGTTTTTTAAACAACGGAACACTTACAACAAATATCCCGCTAACGGGCATTTTAGCACCCGGTGATTCTTTTACGTTGGCAACCAATACGGCAGATGCCAACTGTCCGGTTACGGGTGGCGACGGTTCATTGGCCGATCAAATTAATGTGTTCAGCGGTGTCAATGACAATGATTGCATTAGCTTGTTGAAAGGTGCTGTTGTGATTGATGTTTGGGGCGTTTGCGGAGCCAATACAAACTGGGTAGCCGGTTTGGGTTTGGGTACCAAAGGTTATGATTTTCAAAGAAAAAGTACAGCCACAGCACCTAAATTGACCTTTAGCGTGGCCGATTGGACAATTGTAGATTTTAACGCCTGTAATGATAATTATGTTGATATCGAAAACTACTCACCTATAGTCGGCTTGCCTGTCATCATCGCCAACCCGACTCCTCCGATAATTCCGGTATGTTCCATTGTGCCGATTTCATTTACGGTATCGGCAAACGAAGGTTTGAGTGGCGGAAAAGCTTTGGCCTACCAATGGTTTTTTTCTGCACCCGGAGACACCGGATGGACGGCTTTGACCAATTCCGCTATCTTTTCAGGGGTGTCCACCAATACACTCAACATTTCATCCATCGTCGGGCTTAATCAATATCAGTTTTATTGCCAAGTTCGCGAAGACAGTCAAACCTGTTTCAGAGCTTCTGTCGGCGTTCAATTGGATTTTACGACTACCGAATCTACTTGGAATGGAGCTTGGACAAATGGAATACCGTCAAACTCCACCTTGGTCGCTATTGATGCCAACTTTGACACGGCTGTCAATGGAAATATTGATGCTTGTGGATTGGTAGTAAACCCCACGTATTTGCTAGACATCAAAGCAGGAAATTATGTCAATATCGTCAATGACCTGACTGTTTTGGCCGGAGCAGATCTTCAAGTTCAGCATGAAGGCTCATTGGTAATGGTAAGTGATGCAGGTGTGGTAACCGTCAATGGCAATTTAGATGTTCACAAGACTACTTCGCCGATGATTCAATACGATTACACCTATTGGTCTTCACCAATAAGCAATGCCACGGTAGCTTCGTCTTTGAGTTCATTTAGGCCAAGTTATATTTTCAGGTTTGAAACTTCAAATTTTGCCGATCTTGTTGCGCCCTTCGATGGATTTGATGATGACGGAAATGATTGGGTTCTCGTTTCAGGCAGCACTTTGATGGCTCCGGGCGTTGGTTACATCGGAATGGGTTCTGTACCCAATGCAACTCCGCAAACCCATAACGCAATTTTTAATGGAGCGGTTAACAACGGTGTGATTTCGGTTTCACTTTCTTTAAGTGCTAATAATGCGGACAACTTGGACGATTGGAATTTGATTGGCAACCCTTATCCTTCTACCATAGATGCGGCAGCTTTTTACAACGACCCCAACAATACGCCATTATTGGGCGGTTCCTTCTATTTTTGGACACACAACACGGCTATCTCCAACCTGCTGAACGGCCCAGACAAGTTTAATTTCACCTCCAATGATTACGCCATCTTTACCGTGGGTACCGGCGGTGTCCAAGCGGATTCGGGCGGAACCATTCCCGTCGGGAATATTGCATCTGGGCAAGCATTTTTTGTCGAAGCAATAGGTGCCGGAAGTGTGCAGTTCAAAAACAGCATGCGGGCTACAACCGGGAACAATCAATTCTTCAGGGCCAACCGTTCTCGCATCGATTTGAATTTAGACTCTTCATCAAATGAGCTTGATCGGGTTTGGCTGAATCTGACCAATGAACAAGGCGCTTTCAGTCAAATTTTAATTGGGTATATAGAAGGTGCAACAAATAATATAGATGCTAAGTTTGACGGGCTTCGGTTAGACGGAGGCAACTATGTTTCTTTTTATTCTTTAACGGATGACAATACCAATTTGGCCATCCAAGGGAAATCTCCTTTGGATGAAAAAGATACTGTCAGGTTGGGTTTTGAAACACGAATAGATCAAGTGATTCCGTTTCAAATTTCCATATATAAGGCAGAAGGGAAACTCGCAAAGTATCAAGTTGTTTTAGAAGACAAATTCCTCAATGTCTTTCACGACTTTGCTGATGGAGACTATTTTTTTAACAGTGATCCTGGTGTTTACAAGGATCGGTTTGTATTGATTATTTCCAATAAAACAAACAATGATGTTGAAGATAAAGATGAGTTAAAAGATGACGATGTTGGAGAAAAAGAGAGTCGAATTACCGTTTATTCTGAAGACAATCAAGTGACCGTAAAATCATCGGAAGATATTATCCGTGAAGTCTCTTTCTTTGATATGACAGGTCGATTAATCAAGAAAGAAAACGACATAAATAAGTTGAAATACAAAACGGCCTTGCGTGCAAAATCTGAAATTATAATCGTTAAAATATTACTTCAAAACGGAGAGCGATTGACCAAAAAAATAAAAGTCTAATAGCGGGATAAAAATTTATTAAATAAAAGATCCCCGTTACTGTCAATTCTCAGCAACGGGGATTTTTTTTAGTTGGAAATACGTCTTATTTACCCGTTCATTGAAATCAAAAATTCTTCGTTGTTTTGGGTCTTTTTAAATCGGTCGTTTATGAATTCCATGGCTTCAATCGGGTTCATGTCAGACAAGTATTTTCTCATCACCCACATGCGTTGAAGGGTTTTCTCATCGAGCAACAAGTCGTCGCGGCGAGTGCTGGATGACATCAAATCGATGGAAGGATAAATCCTGCGGTTGGCGATGCGTCGGTCGAGTTGGAGTTCCATGTTGCCGGTTCCTTTAAACTCTTCAAAGATTACCTCGTCCATTTTCGAACCGGTGTCTATCAAGGCCGTGGCAATGATGGTTAGTGAGCCACCATTCTCGATATTACGAGCTGCTCCGAAGAATCGTTTGGGTTTGTGGAGCGCGTTGGCATCCACACCACCGCTCAATACTTTTCCGGAAGCGGGCTGAACCGTGTTGTATGCGCGTGCCAATCGGGTGATGGAATCTAATAAAATCACTACATCATGCCCACATTCCACCAATCTTTTGGCTTTTTCGAGTACGATGTTGGCCACTTTTACATGCCGGTCTGCCGGTTCGTCGAAAGTGGAAGCAACTACTTCACCTTTCACATTGCGTTGCATGTCGGTTACCTCTTCGGGGCGTTCGTCTATCAACAAAATGATTTGATACACTTCGGGATGATTGGCAGCGATGGCATTGGCGATGTCTTTCAGCAAAACAGTTTTACCGGTTTTGGGTTGTGAGACAATCATGCCACGTTGCCCTTTGCCAATGGGCGAAAACAAGTCGATAATCCGCGTGGAAATATTACTGTTTTTTCGGTCGAGCATAAATTTTTCCTGTGGGAAAAGCGGGGTCAAATGTTCAAAAGAAACACGGTCGCGGACTACATCCGGGTTGAGTCCATTAATTTTCAAAACCTTGATGAGCGGAAAATATTTTTCGCCTTCTTTGGGCGGACGGATTACACCTTTGATGGTATCGCCGGTTTTTACGCCAAACAGGCGTATTTGCGAAAGTGACACATAGACATCATCTGGCGAAGCCAAATAGTTGAAATCGGATGAGCGGAGAAAACCGAATCCTTCCGGCATGATTTCCAACACGCCTTCCGTTTCTATGATGCCTTCAAACTCGTAATCGGGTTCGCGATAGCGATTTCTGGTGTCCTTGTTGCCGTTGGCACCTCCGCCTCCCGGAACAACTTTTTTAGGATGTGCCGGATGCGTTTGAAAATTTGTATTTTCTTTGTAGGGTTCTTTTTTTGGTTGTTTGTCGTTTTTGAAACCATTAGTGGGTGCTGCTTGTTCAGAAACGGCCGGTTGTTGTGGGTGCATCGGTTTTTTGATGCGTTGTTTTTTTTGCAAACCTCCGGTTTGAATAGGTTGCTCTGTTGAGTTAGTTTGGCTTAGCTCGTTTTTTACTTCAGGTTCGGGATTGAACGGCAATACTTTTTTGGGCACAAGGCTTATTTCGGGCTGCGCTTTTGATGCATTTTCGGCAACATTTAATTCGCCTTTCGGAAGTTTGAGAATCAGGTCAATCAACGCCTGTTTTTTCAAGTAGCGGTATTTTTCAATGCCAAAATCTTTACCGATTTCCTGTAACTCAGGAAGTTTTTTCTTGTTGAGGGTTATAATGTCAAACATGTAATAAATTAGATAGGTCTAAAAACAATAATTAATTGGGTTTGCGATTACGCAAAATCATCGATCTCGAAGAGTAAGAAACGAAGTTTAATAAGTTTGAATTTGGGGTGATGGTTGTGAATTCTGCTGCAATATTACGAAAAATTATTTTAATTCCTAATTAAATGGTTTAAAAAGAAACTGCTATTTTTGCGCTGTAAAATTAAAAAAAGATGGTTCAACGAATTCAAACGGTCTATTTGTTGTTGGTGGTGATATTTTCACTTCTGGCAATTTTTAGTTTTCCAGTTTGGACGGATGCCACTAAAACAGCTATCTTAGCTCGTTCCATTCCGGTTTTGTGGGTATGTTTTTCGGCTGTTGCCGTATTGGCGTTTTATAGTATTTTAAAATTTAATAAACGTCAATTTCAATTTGTGATCAATCGCATCAATATATTGATTAATCTTTTTTTGCTTGGTTTTTTTGCGTACCAATCGCTCAATTTATCCGGAGAGGCGCAAGTTTCAGAGAAGGGTATTGGGATGCTGATTCCTATTTTTTCAATTGTCTTGCTGGTTTTTGCCAACAAAGCTATCAAAAGGGATGAAGCGCTCGTAAAATCTGCCGATCGGCTCAGATAAAACCATCTATCGTAGTGCGTATGAATCCGCGTCAGGAGTGGCGCGGATTTTTTATTGAACCGAGAATCTATTTTTTTTTTGCAAACTCCACCACCTCTA
>PFUR01000078.1:0-673 GCA_002790195.1 Flavobacteriales bacterium CG_4_9_14_3_um_filter_40_17 | reverse complement strand
ATCGTCCTCACTTGGTGAAAGCCATAAATACCGGCAGCACCCGGATTCATGTGAAGTGTTTTTATTCTCGGGTCAAATTGCACTTTTAAGATGTGTGAATGGCCGCAAATAAACAGTTTGGGTGGGTTTCTGTACAATTCGTCCCGAATGGCCGGATTGTACTTTCCCGGATAACCGCCGATATGGGTCATCCAAACCGAAACTTGCTCACAATCAAAGCGATTGTGCAACGGATAAACCGAACGTATATCTTGCCCATCGATGTTTCCAAAAACCGCTCGCAAGGGTTTGACAGCCTGAAGTTTTTCAGCTACTTCCAGCGTTCCGATGTCTCCGGCATGCCAGATTTCATCTGCTTGCCGGACGTATTTCAAGATCGTTTCGTCAAGGTGTCCGTGGGTGTCCGAGAGCAGTAAGATTTTTTTCATCGATTAAATTATTCTTCAAAAATAAACAATTGGGTGTAATTAATTTTTGATAATAATATTGCGGCAAGGGGTGGACAGGTTCGGGGTATTTTTGATAGAAACCCGGAGTGCCGGGCGTATCAAGAATAGGCTTTTGATCCAAAACGCCGGTTTTCGATATAAAAATCTTACATATTTTCACCCAAACTGACGCATTTTGGATTCATCAAATTCAGGTTAAAAATACTTCTCGATACTTGTCACTT
>PFUR01000052.1:4232-15112 GCA_002790195.1 Flavobacteriales bacterium CG_4_9_14_3_um_filter_40_17 | reverse complement strand
CAAAATCTGACAACCAAAATTTCAAAATTGACATAATGAAAACGAATACATATAACGAATTTAACCAAGACGAAGAATAGGCACTACAGGTAACAGCAGTTTGCAAAAATGGCGGGTTTTGGGCTTAATTTAAAGTTGGTTTTGTACTTGCAAAGTCAGTATTTAACCGAAAGTTTAGGCTTCCTTAATCCGCCACTTCTGCAAGCTGCAAAACGTGATGCTAATACTTTTATTAAAACCAACGCTATGCAACGCTTTGTGGATTTTTTTAAAGAACTTTAGTCAGTATATCTTCGTTATCTTGGAAAATTCACAATTGAATTAAAAATCTTTAAATTTTTCATTACCCCACGATTCTTTAGGCAGGCTTGTCCCAAAATACCTAACTTTGTAGCCTAAGTCATTGTTTTATTTAGTATTATTGATTTTCACAAAAGATTTTACAGCTTTATGAAAAAGCATCCCGAAACATTAGCTATCCGGACACAGCTCAACCGCACTGAGCATCTCGAACATTCCGTACCTGTTTATCTGACTTCGAGTTTTGTTTTTGAAGATGCCGAAGACATGCGTGCTTCTTTTGCTGAAGAAAAAGACCGGAATATTTACAGCCGTTTCAGCAATCCGAATACTTCAGAATTTATTGAAAAAATATGTTTGCTCGAAGGGGCAGAAGATGGTTTTGCGACGGCTACCGGTATGGCGGCCGTTTTTTCAACCTTTGCCGCATTGCTGAAAGCCGGTGATCACATTGTTTCTGCGAGATCCGTTTTCGGCTCTACCCATACCCTGTTTACCAAATATTTTCCAAAATGGAACATCCAAACGGACTATTTCGATACGCTCAATCCGAAATCTATTGAACAAATCATCCGCCCGAATACCAAGATTATCTATGCCGAAACGCCAACCAATCCGGGAGTTGACGTGATTGATTTGACCTACTTGGCTTCCGTGGCAAAAAAGCACAACCTTCTTTTGGTCATCGACAATTGTTTTGCAACACCGGTGATGCAACAACCGATAGCCTTCGGAGCAGATTTGGTCATCCATTCAGCCACCAAGCTGATAGACGGGCAAGGTAGAGTTTTGGGTGGTGTGGTGGTCGGCTCCAAAGAATTAATCCGGGAAATTTATCTCTTTGCCAGAAATACCGGCCCGGCGATGTCCCCGTTCAATGCGTGGGTGCTTTCAAAAAGCATAGAAACACTGGCTGTCCGAGCAGAAAGGCATTGTGAAAATGCACTAAAATTGGCTGTTTTATTGGAAAAAGACCAACGCATCAAGTTTGTGAAGTATCCTTTTTTAAAATCACATCCGGCTTATGAAATCGCGAAGAAACAGATGTCGATGGGTGGTGGCGTTGTGGCTTTTGAGCTGGAAGGTGGCGTCGAAACCGGCAGAAAATTTTTGAATGCCATCCGAATGTGTTCGCTATCCGCCAATTTGGGAGACACCCGGACCATCATCACGCATCCGGCTTCCACCACGCACAGCAAGCTCTCGGAAGCAGAACGCTTGGAAAGTGGAATCACGCCGGGTTTGGTGAGAATTTCGGTTGGTTTGGAACACATCAACGATATCAAAGCGGATATCCGGCAAGCCTTAAATAAAGCTTTCAAAAATTAAAGTTAACCTGAGTTCGATTAATCCAAAATGCGTCAGTTTGAATGAAATTCCAAGAAGAATTTTTATCGAAAACCAGCATTTTTGGATTAAAAACCTGTTCTCGATACACTTTTCTCTCAAATTCTTGGGATTAAAGCACTCGAATTGACGATTTTTGTGTCCATTATAAAAATAATCGAACTCAGGTTATTAAACACATAATCTATCTTTTTGAGCACACCGATATCGTTTTGTCATCATTCCTGCCCGACTTCGCCATTCAGGCGGGTTTACATTCCCGAGCCGTTGAGCGCAAAAATGCCGCCAAAACCCGATAATTTTTCTTTTCAATCCCGGCGTTAAAATGCGGAGCTATTCAGGTTGTCAGATACTTTTCACATCAAAAACGTCTCTAATGGCATTGCCTATCATCATAAAAGCCATGACTAAACTCATGATTGCCAAACCCGGAATGATAGACAAATAGGGTTTCCCAAGCACGATATAGGAATAGTGGTCTTTGATCATTGAACCCCAGCTCGGGGTGGGTGGTTGTGCACCGATACCGAGGAAACTCAAGCCGCTTTCGATGAGGATGGCGGAAGCGAAATTGGCCGCGCAAATGACAATGAGTGGCGTGGCAATGTTGGGGAGAATGTGTTTTGCCAAAATTCGGTAATCGGAAAAGCCAAGGGCTCTGGCAGCGGTGACATATTGCATTTCCCGCACACTCATCACTTGTCCGCGCACCACGCGTGCAACTTCTACCCACATGGTAAGTCCAACAGCGACAAACACTTGCCAAAATCCTTTCCCCAAAGCCAAGGTGATGGCAATCACCAAAAGCAGGGTCGGAATAGACCAGGTAACATTGATGAGCCACATGGCAAAGGAGTCCGCTTTGCCACCAAAATAACCGGCTGTTGCGCCGACAATCAAGCCGATTATTAGCGCGATAAACACCGACACAAACCCGATGGAAAAGGAAATACGCGAACCGACCAAAAGCCGGCTGGACAAATCTCTTCCGTACCGATCTGTCCCCAAGATAAATCGTTTATTGATGATGAACAGTTTTTCAATATCTTTTGAAGTGTGAACACCAAATTGACTCAAAGGCAAAGATTTTTCAAGCCCTTCAAAACCATCCGCAACGTATTCGGAGTAGTATAGGGCATCATCCGTTAAGCGGTATGAATTAATAGGTGTTTCATCCCATTCATTTTCCTTACCGTTTATAAACTGCTCAAAAAGTGAAGCCTCGGCCTTGTTACCGGTTGGCAATCGCAGCATGTTTATGGAGAATCCGGGAGGTTTTGTAGCAATGCTCAAATGCATCTGATTGGCGTTGGAAGTATTGTCCGGAGCAATAAAATAGGCAAACAAAGCTAAAAGACCTATCAAAATGATAAATCCAAAACAGAAAACGCCCCAAAAATTGGTTTTGAACTTTTGGAGCGCAGTCAAATTTTGTCCTGTAGATGTTAAACCCATTTTGGGATTAATTTTTTATGGCAGCTATTTTTGAAGGAATTGAAGTTGTTTCATTCAAATCTTTGAGCACATTGACCGCTTCTGCAACGTAGATATCTTTTGTCAAACTTTGATGCCAACGTTTCCTTTTTTCCATTAGCGTAGAGTCCTTCACAAACAACTGAATCTCATAAGATAACGAATTAAACGTAAGTTCCGAGCGATAATCTTCAAGTGCTTTAAAACGATTGGTCATTTCTTTGTTTGAATTTATTTTGGCGACATAAGCATCAAAATTGAGTGGAATTTGATTGTCGTCACGTTGTCTTTTAAAATATTGTGCTTGTTCATCCAAAAATTTAATATCCGGATTGTTCTCAATTCTGTTTTTACTTAACGCAATTATTTGATTCAAATCACCAAATTTATTCCAAGGTTTGTAATTGGCCGAGTCAATTTTGTCCCATTGTAGGGGATTTTCGGAATCTTTTTCACCAATATCGATATAACTGTAACGATCTGGTATAATGATATCGCTTTTTACCCCCTCAAGTTGTGTAGATCCACCGTTGACCCTGTAAAATTTCTGAATCGTCATTTTCAATGCGCCAATGTCTCCTACTGAGGCATCATTTAGTATATCTTGCAGGCCATAGACTTGCTGGACTGTTCCTTTGCCATAGGTCTGTTTGCTTCCAATGACTACCGCTCTTTTATAGTCTTGCATGGCTGCAGCTAATATCTCTGATGCAGAGGCTGATAATTCGTTAACCATGATGACCAACGGGCCATCCCAAGTGATACTTTTGTCTTTGTCTTCTAAAACGTTTTTGCGTTTCCCGGCATCTTTGACCTGAACAATCGGGCCGCTTTCAATAAATAAACCGGCCATTTCTACTACGGTTTGCAAAGAGCCTCCACCATTGTTTCTCAAATCGATTATCAAGCCTTCTACCCCTTCACTTTTGAACCTTTCCAACTCAGCTTTGACATCTTTGGCTGCTGTTCTACCATTCGGATTATCAAAATCAACGTAAAATTTGGGTAGATTGATAACGCCGTATTTTGTTTTTCCATCTTGAATGACAGCAGATTTTACATAAGTTTCTTCCAATTCAATTTCTTCTCGGATGATGGAGATTACTTTTTGGCTACCATCTATTCTGCGAACGGTCAGCTTAACTTCTGTATTTTCAGGGCCTTTGATGAGTTTGATGGCATCGTCGAGGCGCATTCCCAAAATACTCACGGGTTCTTCTTCACCCTGTGCAACTTTCAAGATTACATCGCCAACTTCTAACTCTTGGTTTCTCCAAGCAGGACCACCGGAGATTAATTCATCAATATTGACATCACCGTCTTTTTTCCGAAGCCTGGCACCAATCCCGAAATATTTCCCTGACATATCGGTGTCAAACAAATCTTTCCCTTGTGGAGACAGGTAATTTGTGTGCGGGTCAAATGCTTCGGCAACTAAATTCACATAGACATAAAACCAATCGTCGCGAACCAATTCATCGACAGAATTGAAAAACTCATCAGTGTTTTTTAAAACAGTTTCGCGCGCTTGAATCTCAAGCTTATCATTCGTTTTTAATTTTAGATTTTTATCTTTCTTTATCGCTTCCTCCTGATCTTCAATCAAGTCATAATAGGATGAAAGGGCAGAAAACTTGAGTTGTTGCCTCCATCTGTCTTTTAGTTCGACTTTGTTTTTGGCAAAGCCCATTTTATCATAATCGGAATGATAGGTGTCGTCTTTTGTGAAATCGAACGGCTTGTCTAAAATCTCTTTGTAATAACCTTTAGATTCTTCGATTCTTTGATTGAGAACATCATAGAACTGATTGAAAAATGCCAAGTCTGATTGTTTGATTTGATCGTCAATTTGATCTTTAAAGACTTCCAACCCTTTTACGTCTTCCTCGGTCAAAAATCTTTTGTATGGGTCGGTTGCTTCTAAAAAATTATTGAAAATAGTTTCCGAAAACTTATCATCTATGTCTTTGGGCGCATAGTGACCGCGTTCCAACACATAACTCACCACTTGCATGATGAGTTTTTCTTTGTTTGGATCAGTTATCTTTTTGGCGGAAAATCCCCACAACGTTCCTACAGCTATCAATAAGATAAGCAGGATTTTATAATTCCTTTTCATAAACATCCAGATTTTTTTCATTGAATTTTGAACCTAAAGTAATATTAAATACCATGCCATTTTAAACAGTTGCTAATAAATTTTTGTTAAACCTCCTCTGGCAATTTCATAAATGCGAATTTTGTAACTTAGCAAAGTTAAAATAAAAAAATAGACAATGTCTCAGAAACCTTTAATTTTAGTGACCAACGATGACGGCATAACGGCTCCCGGGATTCGTGCCATGATAAAAGTTTTGAATGAAATAGGTGATGTCGTTGTTGTTGCTCCAGACAGTCCCCAGTCTGCTATGGGGCATGCTATCACCATCAATTCTACCTTATATGTGAGTGCCGTCAACATCGATGAAGGCAAACAAATCGAATATACCTGCTCCGGCACAGCTGCCGATTGTGTAAAAATCGCCGTCAATGAAATTCTCAATAGGCGGCCGGATATCTGTATTTCAGGCATCAACCACGGCTCTAATTCGTCTATCAACGTGATTTATTCCGGGACGATGAGTGCAGCTGTTGAATCCGGTATTGAGGGAATCCCCGCCATTGGTTTTTCACTGCTCGATTACAATTGGGAAGCCGATTTTGAGCCAACCAAAGAATATGTAAAAAAAATAACCAAAGCTGCTTTGCAAAACGGTTTGCCCAAAAATGTCGTGCTCAACGTCAACATACCCAAACTAAAGAAAGAGGAAATAAAAGGCATCAAAGTTTGCAGGCAAGCCAAAGCGCAATGGAAAGAAAAATTTGACAAGCGCACCAACCCGCAGGGTCGCGATTATTATTGGCTTACGGGCGAATTTGTCGTAGAAGACCTCGGTGAAGACACCGACGAATGGGCACTCAAAAATGGCTATGTTTCGGTCGTACCTGTCCAGTTTGACATGACAGCGCATTACGCCATTCAACACCTGAACGGATGGAAATTAAACAATTGACCTTGCAAAATAAAGAAACGATTATCGGTTTTGCTTTGGGTTTGCTGGTTGCACTTTTAAGCACAACCTTACTACTTCGTTTTTATGCGGGAGGTCGGTTTTGGGAGTTATTCCTTTACCCGGCCGAATGGCCTATCATGGGAGCCGTATTGAGCTTGGGAAGTTTGCCCAATTTGGGATTGTTCTTTTATTTTTTGAAAAGGAATAAAGAATCCAGAGCAAAAGGCGTATTGACAGCCGTAGTATTTGCTGCAACAATAGTGTTACTCATCAAACTTAGTTCGTTCTAAACACAACGCTAAATCGGCCATGAAATATTACTTAATCGCAGGCGAAGCATCGGGTGACCTTCACGGGAGTAACCTCATCAAGGCATTGAAAAAAGAAGATCCTCAGGCGGAAATCCGCTGTTGGGGAGGCAATTTGATGGAAGCCGCCGGAGGCACTTTGGCAAAGCATTACAAAGAACTCGCTTTCATGGGTTTTTTGGAAGTGATTCTTAACATCCGAGCCATTCTCAACAACATTCGTTTTTGTAAAATCGATATTGAAAACTACCAACCCGACGTGATTGTATTTATCGACTATCCCGGATTCAATTTCCAAATTGCCAAATGGGCCCGTACCAAAAGATTTCGGACACATTACTATATTTCACCCCAAATATGGGCATGGAAGGAAGGAAGAATTAAAGATATCAAACGCGATATAGACTATCTGTATGTAATTCTTCCTTTTGAGAAAGATTTTTACGAAACCAAACACCAATATAAAGTTGATTTTGTCGGGCATCCGCTGTTGGATGCAATTCACAACAGAAAAGCAGTTTTAGAAAGCGAATTTAAAGAACAAAACGGGTTGGATGAAAGGCCTATAATTGCACTTCTGCCGGGTAGCCGGAAGCAGGAAATACGGAAAATGCTGAAAATCATGCTCTCGGTTGTCGAACATTTCAAGGCCTATCAATTTGTCATTGCCGGCGCACCCGGACAAGATGAATCATTTTACACCCCTTTTCTTCAGAAGAAAAACGTGCATTTAGCAAATCAGAAAACCTACGATTTGCTGAGTGTTTCCAAAGCAGCTTTGGTAACTTCCGGGACGGCCACACTCGAAACAGCCCTTTTCAAAGTGCCCGAAGTGGTGTGCTACAAAGGCAGTTGGTTTTCCTACCAAATAGCCAAACGTGTCATCAAATTAGACTATATTTCTTTGGTCAACCTGATTATGGACAAACCCGTGGTGAAAGAATTAATACAATCGGATTTGAACACACACAATCTGAAAAAAGAACTCGAAAAACTGTTTGAAACGGGGCATCGAAAGAACCTAATCCAAACTTATGAGGCCTTGGAACAAAAATTGGGCGGATCGGGCGCGAGCCAACATACAGCTCATTTGATTGTTGAACGAATTAAAAAAACCAATCGATAGAAAATTTGAATAAAGATGAATCCAAATACTAAAAAAGCATTAATTTTTCCTTTAATCGAATAAAAAAACGATTAAACAATTAACTTTACGAAACTTATTCCGACATTTTTTTTATGTTTATCTACCTTCGCCTGCTCAAAGAAAGTTTCCGGTTTGCCATCAGCGAATTGTCCAACAACAAGTTGCGGACATTCTTGTCGATACTTGGTATCACCATCGGTATTTTTTCGATTATCGCTGTTTTGGCATCCGTCGATTCACTCAAAAGGAATGTCAAACAAAACCTCGACTCAATCGACAACAGCACCATCTACCTGACTCGGATTTCTTTTGGGCCTACAACCATCCCGCAGTGGAAAAGGCAACAATTCCCCAATGTGAGTTATGACGAATATAACTACATCAAAAAAAACATGCCTTATACCTCAGATGTTGCCTTTCAGCTTTTTGTGAAAACGGAAAACATCAAGTTTGAAGATAAAACTGTCACACAAGTCGGGGTTGTCCCAACTTCACACGAGTTTTACGATATTCAATCTTTTAAATTTGACGCAGGTCGGTTTTTTACAGAATCCGAATCGAATTCGGGTGCTCCGGTGATTGTTTTGGGAAAAGAAATCGCAAACAGCCTTTTTGAAGGATTAAACCCCATTGGAAAAGATCTACGCATCTATGGACAACGGGCAACCGTTATCGGCGTATTGCAAAAACAAGGCTCGAGTATCTTCGGTTCACAAGACGAAACGGTTTATTTACCGGTAAACTTTGTCCGGAGAATCGTGGGTTCAAACAACAATTCGATACCCACTTCCTTGATTATCAAACCGGATGGCTCTGTTGAAACCAATGAATACATCGCTATACTAAAACAAAATTTGAGAAATTACAGAGGCTTGAAAGTAACTGATGATGATAATTTTTTTGTCAATCAATTGGCAGGCTTCACCAAGTTTATTGACAACATCACCGGGCAAATGAGTATAATCGGGTTTATCATCAGCATGTTTTCGCTCTTGGTAGGCGGTTTTGGAATTGCCAACATCATGTTCGTCTCAGTGAAAGAACGCACCAGTTTAATAGGGATTCAAAAGTCCTTGGGTGCAAAAAACCGGTTTATCTTGCTTCAATTTTTGTTTGAAGCGATGATACTCGCCGTAATAGGCGGATTGATTGGATTGTTTTTGGTGTGGATAGCATCCTTGGTGGCCTCTGTTTTTTCCGGCGATTTTGAATTCGTTCTATCACTTTACAACATGGCTTTTGGCACGGTTATCGCCGCAATAATCGGCCTGATATCGGGAATTTTGCCCGCCATTTCCGCCAGCCGTTTGGATCCTGTGGAAGCTATCAGGACAGGCATGTAATTTTAATTGGCAATAGACAATAATCAATAGACAATCTGCAAGAATCAAATTCCGGATAACTGACAGCAAATAATTTTTAATTTTTAGTGCGACTCGTGAAAAAATTCATTCTCTTTATTACCTTTTTCTCATCGATTCAATTGTTTGGGCAGAATGAGTTTATGGCCAAAGAGTATTTACAAGAAGGTGCATTTGAAAAAGCAAAATCGATTTACGAAAAATTATACGAAAAAAGCCCGCATCGATGGGATTTTGTGGTTGGGTTGATCGAATCAAACCAGCAATTGGAACTATATGCCGATGCCGAAAAAACCCTTATTGACTATTTAGGGAAATCTTATTCTCAACCCGCCGGATACGTGCTTTTAGGACAAAATTACATCTTGCAGCAACAGCAAGAAAAGGCCTATAAAAGTTTTGAAAAAGCCATCGAATACATAGAAATCAACCCAAATTATATCTACAACATCGCCAAATATTTTGAGCAATTCAACCAATTGGATTTTGCCATCAAAGCCTATCAACTTGCTTCCAAGGGCAATGATAAACTCAATTTCGATTATCAAATTGCTTCCTTATTCGGCCAGCAAGGCAACCTCCCGAAAATGTTTGAGGCTTATTTTAGCTTGATTGAATCAAATCCTTCCTTTCTCTATCGTGTACAAAGAAACCTGAACGAATTTATCACCGATTCTCCTGAAAACGAAGCCAATGTGATTTTCAGAAAACAATTGCTGAAAAATGCACAAACCCAACCGAATGTTTTGTGGAATCAACTATTGAGTTGGCTTTTCGTGCAGCAAAAAGAATTTCAAAAAGCATTTGCCCAAGAAAAAGCAGTTTACAACCGTTTTAAAACTGATTTTTCCGGTATTATGGAAATTGCCTCGATGTCATATGAAAACCAGGATGACGAAGTCGCGAAGCAAGCTTATCAATTTGTGATTGACAATGCTTTTTTTGCAGATGATGCCATCTCGGCTCATTTAAAATTATTAGAAATCAAACAATCGCAAACCAAGCCAGAATGGACTAAAATTCAATCTGAATATGAAACCTTACTCAATCAGTACGGCCGATCACCCGAATCTTTAAATCTTCAATTGGCTTATGCAAATTTTATCGCTTTTTATATCAATCAGTCGACAAAAGCAATTGATTTTCTCAAGAAAACGCTTCTGCTTGATTTGAACTTGTACCAGTCTGGTCGTGTAAAAATGGTTTTGGGTGACATTTTGGTTTATCAGGAAAAATTTAACGAAGCCCTTATCTACTATTCCCAAATAGAAAGCCAACTCAAAAATGATGTCATGGCGCAAGATGCGCGATTTAAAATTGCTAAGACAAGCTTCTACAAAGGCGATTTCGATTGGGCGCAAACCCAACTAAAAGTGCTTAAATCATCCTACACACAACTGATTGCCAATGATGCGTTGCAACTTCATCTCTTGATTTCGGAACTCTCTGAGGACGGCACTCTTCACATCGCGCTCAAAAAATTTGCCCGAGCTGATTGGTTGGCATTCAAAAAGAAACCACAAGAAGCCATCGGCTTGCTTGAAGATATCTTGAACCAACATGCACAGGAAAATATTATAGACAACACGCTTTACAGACAAGCCCAGTTGTATGAGTTGACCAATCAACCAACCCTCGCAGAGAAAAACTATCAACAAATGATTCAAAATTATCCGGATGAATTGTTGATAGACGAAGCCTATTTTTCTTTGGCTAAACTTTATATAAATATATTAAACGAGCCAGAAAAAGCAAAACCGCTGCTCGAAAAAATCATTTTTGAACACGAAGACAGCATCCATTTTACCGATGCAAAACGGATATACCGCACTTTAAGGGGCGATACAACATTCAATTAGAAAAAACTTATGTTTGAAAAATTGAAAAAACA
>PFUR01000052.1:0-4221 GCA_002790195.1 Flavobacteriales bacterium CG_4_9_14_3_um_filter_40_17 | reverse complement strand
GAAAAAACACGCACGCTTGCTCATTCGAAAAATAGAGCTGGCCCGTGAGCTTAACCGCATGAAAAAATGCCCGAATCAAACGGTACAAAATATCCTCAAAGCATTCTTAGCTGTACGTTCAAACACCTACAATCAAGACGACAAAGAAGCGTTTGAACGATGCGAAAACTATCGAAATGCACTCTTGAAAAGATCCGAAAAGGTTTCATTTGAAATATTCGGGCTGGATGATGAAAAAACCATGGGCGAAATTTGCAGTAAAGCTGCTTCTCCGAAAATCTGGTGCCAATTCCTGTATATGTTGGCAAAAAAATCGGCCTCTCAAAACATGCTGGAAATTGGCACCAACCTCGGCATTTCTGGCAGTTATCTTTTGGAAGCTACTGCACACAATCACAAGAGCAAACTCATAACCATGGAAGGTGTTTCTCAACTTTGCAACATTTCCTCACGTCGATTTTCTGAAATTACTAACCTTGACAGATTCGAAATCGTGGAAGGACTGTATCAGGATACTTTCCCGAAAATTTTGAAAAACCCCGTTTTGTTTGATATGCACTTTATCGATGGCAACCACCAACAAGAAGCTACACTTGAATATTTCATGAAACTCAAAGAAAAAACACGGCAGCAAACCGTTTTCGTCTTTGATGACATCAATTGGAGCAAGGGCATGAAGAAGGCTTGGAAAACCATTCAAAACGATAAAAGTGTTTTGTTTTCGATAGACTTGTGGAAATTGGGGATTGTCATCACCAATCCTTCAAACGCTGGAAAACCTACCGGGTTTAAGTTGTTTTTAAGTTTTTAAAAAAAAGAAACTGCCTCGAGGAAAGAACCTGAGGCAGTTTCAACTAAATAACCAACCAAACTTAACCTTAACTTTAAAACCTTTTTTTAGCTTTCAATTAGTGTGCCAAAAATGAAACTTTGCCCTTAAATGAGACTTAAATAATTTAAAAATCAAGGTTTCTAAAACAAAAAATGTTTCGCAGATAGTTTTATACTTTTGTATGCTTTTAAAATGACATTATGGAAGATCGATTGAAATTTGCCGTATTTGGCGGTGGAAGCTGGGCAACAGCGCTGGTAAAAATCCTGACTGAAAAAGAACAAAAAGTAGGTTGGTATATGCGCAGTGTTTATGCCAAAGAACATTTAATCCACCAAGGGCACAATCCCAATTACATCAGTTCAGTGGAGTTTGATGTGTCTAAACTCTTTCTCAGCAACGACCTCAACGAAGTGGTCGAAAAAGCCGATTGCCTCATCTTTGCCATTCCTTCAGCCTTTTTGTTTGATGAACTCCAAAAACTGACCGTTTCGTTGCAAGACAAGGTTATTTTTTCTGCCATCAAAGGAATTGTCCCACAAACCAGTTTGATAGTGGGCGAACACTTTCACACCCAATACAACATTCCTTATGACTACATTGGCGTGATCACCGGACCTTGCCACGCAGAAGAAGTGGCTTTGGAGCGACTTTCCTATTTGACTATCGCTTGTTCGGACAAGGGCAAAGCCAAAAACCTAGCCAAAGCACTCTCCAACGATTATATCAAAACCAAAATTTCCGACGACATCATCGGGACGGAATACGCGGCGATGCTCAAAAACATTTATGCCATTGCGGCGGGTATCGCACACGGCCTGGGCTATGGAGACAACTTTCAATCGGTTTTGATGAGTAACGCCATCCGCGAAATGAAAAAATTCATCCGCAAAGTCCACAAGATGAAACGCAACATCAACAACTCTGCCTACCTCGGTGACTTGTTGGTGACGGGCTATTCGGTATTTAGCCGCAACCGCATGTTTGGCAACATGATTGGTAAAGGCTACACGGTCAAGTCTGCCATGATGGAGATGAGCATGGTGGCCGAAGGCTATTACGCCACCAAAAGTGCTTGGCAAATCAATCAAAAAAACCAAGCCAAAACACCCATACTTAATGCGGTTTACGAAGTTTTGTACGAAGACAAAAATGCCAAAAAAGTTTTTCAAAAACTGACCGAGGCGTTGGATTGAGTTCATTTAACAATAAAATGTCCCGTAAACGCCTGATTGGAAGAATCCCCGATAAAAAACTCAAATTCGCCCGGATCATAGGTAAAATCCAAGTTTGGATGATAGTATTTTAAATCGTCCGCTGTGAGTGTAAAATCGACTTGCACGGTTTCGCCCTTTTTTACCATCACTTTTTTAAATCCTTTCAATTCTTTTACCGGGCGGGTGATGACACCCACTTTTTGGCGAATGTAAAGTTGCGCAACTTCCTCGCCGTCAAAATTTCCGGTATTGGTTATCTCGGCTTTCAAAATAATGCTGCCGGCGGCATCCATTTCTGTTGCGTTTTGAGATATTTTATAGACGAAAGTGGTGTAACTCAATCCATAACCAAACGGAAATAACGGCTCGTTGGAAATGTCTAAATATTTGGAGGTGAATTTATTGTTGGCATCAAACGGGCGGCCGGTATTTTTGTGGTTGTAATAAATCGGAATTTGACCCACGTTTCTCGGGAAAGTCATAGGCAATTTGCCCGAAGGGTTGTATTTTCCGAACAAAACGTCGGCGATGGCGTTTCCCGCTTCGATGCCCGCAAACCAAACCTGCAAAATGGCATCGGTATTTTCGTTTTCCCATTCGAGGGTCAGTGGCCTGCCGCTCATGATGACCAAAACCAAGGGTTTGCCTGTCTTTTTCAAAGCTGCCAACAGGTTTTTTTGGCTTTGTGGCAATCCAATATCGCTTCGGCTCGCTGCCTCACCCGACATTTCGGAAGCTTCACCCACGACCGCTACCACCACATCCGAATTCTTTGCCAATGCTACCGCTTCGGCTATCATGGTTTCGGGCGGTCGCACATCTGTGTCAACCCGCTCGCCAAATACATTGGATCTTTTGGCAAGTTCAACATTGTCTGTGATGTTCGCTCCTTTGGCATAACTTATTGTTACAGCTGCCCCCATCACATTTTTGATTCCTTCCAAAACAGGTATAGAAAGTTGTGGGTTACCCGATACGGCCCAAGTGCCCAACATATTGTTTTTGTTATTAGCCAAGGGGCCGACGAGTGCAATTTTCTTCGAGGAAGTAAGCGGTAAAGTCTCGGCGTTATTTTTCAAAAGCACAAAAGAATGAGCAGCTGATTCTCGGGCAAAAGCTCTGTTTTCGACAGACAGTATGTTTTGTTCTACTCCTTTTTCATCTATATAACGAAAAGGGTCGTCAAACAAACCGAGTTTGTATTTGGCTTCCAAAATTCTGCGGCACGCCAAGTTGATATCTTCTTCGTTTATCTTCCCTTCATCAAGCGATTTTTTTAAGGTAGTCAAAAAACCTTCACCTACCATGTCCATGTCCAACCCTGCTTTAAGCGAAAGCGCAGAAACGGCTTGCAGGTCACCCATGCCGTGGTCAATCATCTCGTTGACAGAGGTGTAATCGGACACCACCATGCCGTAAAAACCCCATTCGTTTCTGAGCAAATCGGTCAATAACCACTTGTTTCCGGTAGCCGGTACGCCGTCGATTTCATTAAAAGAACTCATCACGCTGCCCACGCCTGCTTCGACCGCGGCTTTGTAAGGCGGTAAATATTCGTTGTACATGCGCAACCGGCTCATATCGACCGTGTTGTAATCCCTTCCGGCTTCTGCTGCACCGTAAAGAGCAAAGTGCTTTACACAGGCGATGACAGTGTTGTTTCGTGACAAATCATTGCCTTGATAGCCCTCAACCATCGCCTTGGCGATTTGCGAACCCAGATAAGCGTCCTCGCCCGAACCTTCTGCAACGCGTCCCCAACGCGGGTCGCGGACAATATCGACCATGGGTGAAAATACCCAGTTCAAACCATCGGAAGTGGCCTCTTCTGCCGCGATTTGTGCACTTTTTTTAATCAAATCCGTATCCCAGCTCGAAGCCAATCCCAAGGGAATCGGAAAAGTGGTTTTATGACCGTGGATGACATCGGAGCCAAACAACAAGGGAATTTTTAACCTGCTTTCGTTGACAGCCAATTCTTGTGCTTTTCTAATTTTTTCAGAGCCGATAACACCAAACATGCCACCGACTTGCCCATTCTTGATTTTGGATTCCACATTGGTACTCACCACCGAGCCTGTAGGGATGTCCGAACCCGGCGTAATCAAATTGAGTTGCCCTATTTTTTCTTCGATGGTCATTTTTTGCATCAGTTCAGACACAAAAACATCC
>PFUR01000048.1:17555-21012 GCA_002790195.1 Flavobacteriales bacterium CG_4_9_14_3_um_filter_40_17 | reverse complement strand
ACTACTGCTGTAAAACTTTTCCGGATGTCTTCGCCCGTTTCTAACAGGTTGCAGTATGACGGCCATGAAAAACGCATTTTTCAAATCAATGCATCCATGTCGGTCAGAGGAAACAATACAGGGAGTTTTTTCGCTTTTTTCATCGTAAAAAACGGAAATTCCGCCTCCTCATTAGACGAGACCGCTACTTTGATGCGCATCAATACTACTGCCGACATCACTCCTGTTTCAATAACGGGTACAGTTTCTTTAAATCCCGGTGATTTTATCGAAATATGGGGGCAACGCGTTTCAGGTAGCGGCACAACCAATTTATCCATTTTTTCTCTAAACATGTCAATCAATTAAACACAACAACTTATTGATATCAAAATCTTCAGAAAGTATTTAAAATTGATACCTATCTTTGAGGTCATTATTAAAATGCTTTTTCTTGAAAACCGAAATTGACATTATCTTCGAAGACAACCACTTGTTGGTAGTCAATAAAATGCCCGGAGAACTCGTGCAAGGCGACAAAACCGGCGATGAACCTTTGGCCGAAAAACTGAAAAAATATATCAAAGTAAAATACAACAAACCCGGAGAAGTTTTTTTGGGCGTGGTTCATCGATTAGACAGACCAACCTCCGGAGTGGTGGTGTTTGCGAAAACTTCCAAAGCGCTTTCCAGGTTGAACGAACAATTCGCTAAAAAGGAAACGGTCAAAACCTATTGGGCAATCGTGAAAAATGCACCCAAACCAGAACAAGGTACATTGACACATTTCCTCAAAAAAACAGAAGCAAACAACACCTCAAAAGCTTATAGCAAAGAAATTCCCGATAGTAAAATTGCAATCTTGCACTATACTGTCATCAAAAAACTCAGCCATTATTTTTTGTTGGAGATAAACTTAGAAACCGGCCGGCATCATCAAATTAGGGTGCAATTGGCCAGTATTGGCTGCCCCATCAAAGGCGATTTGAAATACGGTGCGGCTCGAAGCAATCTGGACGGAAGTATCAGTTTGCACGCCAGGAAACTCCAAATTACCCATCCGGTGCTGAAAACCAAAATGACTTTTGTGGCTCCACTGTCTTATGACCCGATTTGGCAGGCTTGCCAAGAAGTCTAAAATTAAAAGAGCCTATTTTTTAGCCCGATCTAACGCTAAAATACTTTGGAATAAAACGGTTGCACCATTGGCCATATCTAAAGTGGAAGTAAATTCGTCCGGCGCATGGCTGATGCCGTCTTTGCTGGGCACAAAAATCATCCCCGAAGGCGCAACAAGAGCCATGTCTTGGGTATCATGCCCAGCACCGCTTGGCATGTATTGCAAACTCAGGCCTAATTTTTTTGCATTGTCGGCAATGACTTTTTGAATTGCTTGATCTGTCAAGGCCGATGAACTCAAAAATGCCTCTGTGAAAGCAATTGAAATACCGGATTCAGCCTCAAGAACCTTGGCTGCCTCTTCGATTTTCTCAAAGACCATTTGAATTTTTTCATTTGACAAGTCTCGTATTTCCAAACTTGCGACCACCTTGCCTGGAATCACGTTCGGCGCACCGGGTTCAGCTTTGACGCGACCGACTGTAGCAACTTGGCTTCCCTCTATTTTTCTTACAATCTCATTGATTTGAACAATCAGTTTGGAAGCCGCCAACAACGCATCTTGACGCGCATTCATCGGTGTCGTACCCGCGTGGTTGGCTTTGCCCTGAAAAGTCATGTCCCACCAACCGATTCCGACGATGCCTTCCACCACGCCTATGTCAGTTTTGTTTTGATACAATCGCGCACCCTGTTCAATGTGTAATTCCAAAAAAACAGCTATCTCCCCCTTTCTTCTGATGACCGATTCAATATTTTTTGTGTCACCTCCAAGGAAATTTACTCCCTCCAGAACCGATTTTCCACTTTGGGATATTTTTTCCAAATCACGCGTGTGAAGCTCGCCCGACAAAGCTTTGCTCCCCGTAAGCCCGCCTTCTTCATCCGAAAAAACGATTACTTCCAAAGGATGCTCGGTAACAATGTTGTATTCATTTAGCAATTCAATACATTCCAAAGCACCAATCACCCCGACGTCACCATCATAATTGCCACCCATCGGAACAGAATCAATATGAGACCCGAATGCGATTGCCGGCAGGGAATTATTTTTACCCGAACGTCTTCCGATGATATTGGCAGCCGCGTCTATGCGTACTTCCAAACCCAATTGCTTCATCAGCTGAATGATGTATTGCCTGCCCTGCAAATCGGCTTCGCTAAAGGAAATCCGGCTCACACCGCCTTGCGGATTCTTACCAAACTCAGCCAACTCAAAAATACGGGCTTCCATGCGATTGGCATCTGCGAAAATTTTCTCTTGGGCGAAAGAAAAATACGATAAAACTGAAAACAGCAAAATAGCCGGATAAACCTTTTTCATGGTGAGGAAATCATGGATTGAAAACAAATATAATTCTTTTAATGAATCAGTCCGTTTTTACGATAAAAAGTGTTGTCTGCGAGATATAGAAAATCTCGGCTAATAACCTTAAATTTGCACTCCAAAACAGTCCTTCTCATTAAATAACCGCACTTAAATAAATGAAATATCTTCCGAACGAAATCGAAGCCAAGTGGCAACAATATTGGAAAGAAAATCAAACATTTCGCGCTAAAAACGAATCGAAACTTCCGAAGTATTATGTATTGGACATGTTTCCCTACCCGTCCGGTGCGGGCTTGCATGTGGGCCATCCGTTGGGATACATCGCTTCCGATATTTATGCGCGGTTCAAAAGACATCAGGGCTTTAATGTTTTGCATCCGATGGGCTACGACTCATTCGGCCTTCCGGCAGAACAATACGCAATCCAAACCGGGCAACATCCGGCCGTTACAACCGAAACCAACATCAACCGATACCGAGAACAGTTAGACAAAATCGGGTTTTCATTTGACTGGAGCCGCGAAGTTCGAACCTCCGAGCCTGATTATTACAAATGGACGCAATGGATTTTCCTCCAACTTTTCGATTCATGGTATAATCTTGAAACGGACAAAGCCGAATCCATCAAGACCTTGATCTGTCTTTTTGAAAAGAGTGGAAACTGCAATGTCAAAGCAGTTTGTGACGAGCATATCGATTCTTTTTCAGCTGATGATTGGAAGGCCTATTTGGAAGAACAAAAGCAAAAAATACTCTTAAAATACCGCTTGACTTATTTGGCCGAAAGCGAAGTGAACTGGTGTCCGGCTTTGGGTACTGTCCTCGCCAATGACGAAATCATCAATGGTTTATCCGAACGAGGCGGGCATCCGATTGTCCGCAAAAAAATGACGCAGTGGAGCATGCGTATCTCCGCTTATGCCGAACGTCTTTTGCAGGGTTTAGACAAAATAGACTGGCCCGAACCCCTCAAAGAAATCCAACGCAATTGGTTTGGAAAATCGGTTGGGGCTTTGATTGAATTCCGCA
>PFUR01000048.1:11184-17524 GCA_002790195.1 Flavobacteriales bacterium CG_4_9_14_3_um_filter_40_17 | reverse complement strand
GAGAGGGGAGCAATCTCAATCCTGAAGTTCCATCCAGAGGAGAGGGGAGCAATCTCAATCCTGAAGTTCCATCCGGTAGAGAGGGGAGCAATCTCAATCCTGAAGTTCCATCCGGTAGAGGTGTTAATAATCCCGATTCCGGTAAAGTTGGAAAAGACGACTTTAACGAGTTTGGATATAAAACAGCCAATTCCACGATGTCTAAATTTTTGGTTGATAAAGCGCGAGAAAACAGAAAAAACTCAACCGAAGCTGAAAATTTGCTATGGCAAGCCGTGCGAAATCACCAGCTCGGTTACAAAATCAGGCGACAGCATTATATCGACCGTTTTATAGTTGATTTCGTTTGCATTTCTAAAAAATTAGTCGTCGAAGTAGATGGAGAAATTCATCTAAGTCAACGAGAATATGATAAATCCAGAACCTATGAATTGGAGCAATTTGGTTTTAAAGTTATCCGTTTCAAAAATGAGGATGTTTTAAATAATTTTGATTCTGTCCTCTCAAAAATAAAATTTGAATTGGAACAAAGACAAGATTACACCGAATCCCAAACTCCCCTCTCCTCTGGAGAGGGGCAAGGAGTGAGGGTTTTTACCACACGCCCCGATACCATTTTCGGCGTTACATTTATGACCCTTGCGCCCGAGCACGAATTGACTGCGCAAATCACCACCCCGGAACAAAAAGCCGAAGTGGAGGCGTATATTGAACAAACCGCGAAACGTTCGGAGCGTGAAAGAATGGCCGATGTGAAAACTATTTCCGGTGCTTTCACCGGGGCTTATGCAGCACATCCTTTTACCCAAGAACCCATCCCGATTTGGATTGGGGATTATGTGCTCGCGGGTTATGGGACCGGAGCAGTCATGGCAGTGCCTTGCGGTGATGAGCGCGATTATGCATTTGCCAATTACTTCAAAGGTCAAAAAGGAATGCCGGCTATCAAAAATATTTTCACCCAAGATATTTCCGAAGCCGCTTATTGCGAAAAAAACGGTTTTGAATTGGTCAATTCCGATTTCTTAAACGGATTGGGCTACAAAGACGGAACACAAAAAGCCATCGAAGCACTGGAAAAAATCGGGCAAGGAAAAGTCAAAGTCAACTATCGTTTGCGCGATGCGGTCTTTTCGCGCCAACGATATTGGGGGGAACCCATCCCGATGTACTACAAAAACGGCATTCCTTACCCCATCCCTGAGCATTGTTTGCCACTGAGGCTACCCGAAGTAGAAAAATATTTACCCACTGAGGATGGCGACCCACCGTTGGGAAACGCTACTATATGGCACTGGGACTCAATTAACAATAAAGTAGTTGCGAACGCAAGCACCTCCCCTACTTTGGAAGAGCCGGGGGGGGCTACCGTTTTCCCTTTAGAACTCAACACCATGCCGGGTTGGGCGGGTAGTTCTTGGTATTTTAACCGCTATATGGATGCACACACCGAAAAAGCCTTTGCTTCGCAGGAAGCCTTGACTTATTGGCGGGAAGTCGATTTGTATATCGGTGGTAGCGAGCATGCCACCGGCCACTTGATTTACAGCCGTTTTTGGCAAAAATTCCTTTTTGACAGAGGCTGGGTGCCGGTGGATGAATTCGCCAAAAAACTGATTAATCAGGGAATGATATTGGGAATGAGCGCGTTTGTTTATCGGTTAGATGGAGAAAATACCTTTGTTTCAAAAGGAAAAATCAATTATCAGAATGTGCAAAGTATCCACGTAGATGTTTCCTTAGTGAACACCTCAGATGAGTTGGATATTGAAGGTTTCAAAAATTCGAGGGAAGAGTATAAAAACGCCGTTTTCATACTTGATAATAATGGCAAATACCTCGTAGGTCGTGAAGTCGAAAAAATGTCAAAATCCAAATATAACGTGGTCAACCCCGATGAGATTTGCGCACAATACGGTGCCGATACCCTGCGGATGTACGAGATGTTCCTCGGGCCATTGGAGCAGGCCAAACCTTGGAATACTGCTGGAATTACTGGTGTTTTCGGGTTTTTGAAAAAACTTTGGCGGTTGTATTTTAATGAAAACGGGCTTGTAGTAACAGAAAAAGAACCTTCTAAGGAATCGCTCAAAACCCTGCACAAAACCATCAAAAAAGTAACGGAAGACATCGATAATTTTTCTTTTAATACCTCGGTGAGTTCTTTTATGATTGCGACTAATGAGTTGACGGCACAAAACTGTCACGAACGCGCCATCCTCGAACCCCTGGCGGTATTGATTTCTCCTTACGCACCTCATATTGCGGAAGAACTTTGGGAAAAGTTGGGGCATCAAGGTTCGGTCTCGAAAGTCACGTATCCAAAATTTGAAGAAAAATACCTCGTCGAGAGTGAGAAAGAATACCCAGTTTCTTTCAACGGAAAACTGCGTTTCACGATCAATTTATCCTTAGATTTGTCAAAAGAAGCTATCGAAAAAGCTGTTTTGTCTGATGAGCGGACGCAAAAACAATTGGAAGGCAGACAACCCAAAAAAGTCATCATCGTGCCCGGAAAAATTGTAAACATCGTTGAGTAAGACATTATGCTAGGATATAAAATGCAACTCAAAGTTCGGAAATTTCATCGCTATTTGGCGGTATTTGTAGGAATCCAATTGTTGTTTTGGACGGTGAGCGGTCTGTATTTCTCTTGGAATAACATGGACGACGTGCATGGCGACACCTATCGTAAATTTCCCAATAAAATGAATTCAGATATCGATTTGTCGGTTTTCCAAACAGCCCTAAGTGAAATGAAAAACACACAAAGAATTGATTCAATTCAGAACATCGCTTTGGTAAACAACGATTTGATGAAGCTCGGCCGCATCAGTTACTTCTCCGAAAATAAATTGCATCATCAATTGATAGATTTGGATCAAAACAAACTGAGATCGCCACTCAATGAAACGGAAAGTGTCAACTTGGCACTTAACAGCTTTACGGGAAAAGTTGGCATAAAAAATGTTGCCTACTTGACCGAAAAAAACGTTGCTTTGAAACACGAATATCGCGAAAAACCCTTGCCTGCCTACGCGGTTACACTCAATCACGACTCCGGCGTGGTGGTGTATGTAGCTGCGGAATTGGGTGAAGTAACCAGTTTCAGAAACGACAACTGGCGGCGGTTCGACTTTTTGTGGATGTTGCACACCATGGATTACAGAACCCGCGACAACATCACCAATTGGGTGTTGCGCATCAGTTCGGTCTTGGGATTGCTGACTGTTTTATCCGGATTTTTACTGTATGGATTAAGTTCATCGAGTTTGCAAAAAATAAAAAATAAAAAAATAAAAAAATAAAGTTATGGGAATGGGATATATGATTTTAATCGGTTTTATCATGCTGTTGAGTTGGGGCGTATCGGCACAATTGAAGAGCAAGTTTAAAAAATATTCAAAAGTGCAGCTTCAAAATGGTATGAGCGGAGCAGAAATCGCCGAAAAAATGCTTTCCGACCACGGTATTCGCGATGTGAAAGTTATTTCAACGCAAGGGATGCTGACCGACCACTACAACCCGGTCAACAAAACCGTCAACCTAAGCGAGTCGGTTTACAACCAACGAAATGCGGCATCCGCAGCAGTTGCGGCACACGAATGCGGGCATGCTGTACAGCATGCGGTTGGTTATGAATGGCTGCAAATGCGTTCTAAGTTGGTTCCGGTAGTTAGTGTGGCTTCCAACTTGGTTCAATGGATTTTGTTAGGTGGAATTTTGCTCATCAACACTTTTCCTTCCTTGCTATTGGTTGGGATTGTCTTGTTTTCGATGACCACTTTGTTTACCCTCATCACCCTACCGGTAGAATATGACGCAAGCAACCGGGCTTTGGCATGGCTCGAAAACAAAAGAATTGTCACCCGTGACGAGCTCGTCGGCTCCAAAGATGCCTTGAAATGGGCGGCACGCACTTATGTAGTCGCAGCAATTGGCTCAATCGCAACCTTGTTGTATTACATCAGTATTTACACAAACAGAAGGTAGATGTCAGATATTTTAATCAAGGTAAAAGACCGCGAAGGCGTTGTGCACGAACTTCAGGCTCCCACGGATATGGCCATGAACGTCATGGAATTGTGCAAAGCGTATGAGTTGCCCGTGGACGGCACTTGTGGCGGAATGGCTATGTGTGCTTCCTGCCAATGTTACATTTTGAGTAATCATCAACTTCCCGAAATAGGCGATGCGGAAGAAGCCATGTTGGCAGACGCTTTCTTTGTAAAACCAAACAGCCGGTTGGGATGTCAAATCCCAATTATGAAAGATTTGGAGGGTTTGGAAATTGAGCTTGCGCAGGAATCGTTGTAAAACTGGAAATCAGAAGTCGCGGGCGGGAAAGTGGAAGTTTTTTTTGAACCAGAAACCAGAAACTTGTCCCGTCTGCCTGAAAGTTCAGGCGGGTATTCGGTTTAACAGTTCGGGTGTTTCAGTCCCGAAGCATCGGGAGGATAGCCTAAGATATCGAGACTCGGCCTCGATAAATTCTTGCTGCATCGGAACACTCGACCTGACAGTTAGTACATCTGTTAGTTAAGTTGTCAGATCGAGTAGCGAAGCGTATCGAGACCTATTTGAAGTAATAGGCAATAAAATAGACACAACTATCCACATTAATAATTTATACTTCAATACTTTATATTTCCCGTATGCATTTCATCTCAGATGACCTCGAAGATTATATAGCCACCCACTCGGAAACAGAACCCGTATTGTTGGCGGAATTAAACAAGGAAACACACCTGAAAGTGCTACAACCTCGCATGTTGAGCGGGCATATACAAGGCCGGTTGTTGAGTTTATTGTCTAAATTAGTACAGCCCAAATATATTTTAGAAGTCGGCACTTATACCGGCTATTCCGCACTTTGCCTGGCCGAAGGGCTGCAAGCAGATGGCGAACTCCACACGCTTGATGTAAATGAAGAGTTGGTATCCATTCAACAAAAATATTTTCAACAATCTATTTTCGGAAAACAAATTAAAGCACATCTTGGCAACGCATTAGAAATTATTCCCAAGCTTGATTTTCATTTTGATTTGGCTTTTATCGATGCAGACAAACCCAATTATTCAAACTATTTCGACTTAATTTTGCCCAAAATGAACAAAGGGGGTATCATCCTCAGTGATAATGTTTTATGGAGTGGAAAAGTCGTCGAGCCATTGATTAAATCAGATAAATCGACGGCTTCAATTTTGGCATATAACAAAAGACTGAAAGAAGACTCACGCGTAGAGACCATCATGCTTCCCATTCGGGATGGGCTGACGGTTTGTAGGGTGCTTTGATCAATTTCTTCAAAGTATTATTTTCGTAGAGCTTATAGAAAATAATTGCCAAAAGCCAACCAAACAAGGAACCCGCTATCAAATCGGAAGGATAATGAACCCCCACATAAATTCGGCTATACGTAAATAAGATTGGCCAAACCCACAGCCAAGAAATCGATTTGAAGTGTTTTTTAAGCGTGAAAATCAAAAACACCGTAATGCAAAAAGAACTGGATGCGTGGCCGGAGAAGAAACTGTAATTGGGCGGTGAAGAGAGGATTCGAAGTATATGAATCATGGCGCGGTCGTTGTTGGGGCGAATTCTACCAACGGCTTCCTTAACAATTTCGGTCAAAATCAAATTGGCCGCAAGCAGCAACAGCGCATACATCAAAATTTTTAGTGCAAGCTCGGCACTGAATCTTCTGTAAACCAACAGGACAATAAAAACAAAAAGGGGAATCCACGTGACTTCGTTGGTGCAGGCCATCCAGAACCAATCGAACATCGTTGTGCCTAAATTATTCAGGTAAATAAGAATTTTCGAATCTGCATCGAGAATCTTTTCGAACATTAAAGATTGCGTTTGATAGTTCCACCGATATCTTCCAAGTTCTTTTTGGCATCGCCAATTTCTTTGGCAATATCTTTCGTAAAAGAGGTGTCTATACCGTTTTTATCAGCACTTTTTTGAATTTCACTTTTGATTTCGTTGGTTGCATTTTTGATTTGCTGCATGCCTTTACCCAATCCACGCGCAATATCCGGTATCTTGTCCGCACCAAACACCATCACCACAATAAAAAGGATAAATGCGATTTCGGTTCCGCTGATGAACATCAACATAATCTAATAATTTACTTCTACGAAAGTATGAAAAAAGTGTGATTCGGCGATGAGCTTAACAAATATTATTTTTGATTTATCTGAAAATCCAAACTTTCCAAATCTGACCAAAAATCGGGATAGGATTTGGAAACCACCTCTGCATGATTGATGCTAAGCGTGACTTTGAGAGCCAGAGGCGCAAAAGCCATAGCCATCCGGTGGTCGTTGTAGGT
>PFUR01000048.1:0-11148 GCA_002790195.1 Flavobacteriales bacterium CG_4_9_14_3_um_filter_40_17 | reverse complement strand
TCGGGTGCATTTGACAAATCGCAAGAAAATGATTTCGTACTGGGTTCATTTTTCTTTTTCAAGATGAGTTTTTCGCCTTCAAAAAAAGTAATGACCCCAAAAACCTTATAGATTTCTTGTAACACACTGTCGCCTTGTAAACTTTGCTGTTTGTAAGACCTCAATGCCACGGCAGAGCCCATTGCCGATAGGGAGAGCATGCTGTAAAAATAGGAAGCTGAACTCCAGTCAGACTCTACTACCAAGTGGTTTTTTAGGAGGATGCCTTGCGGATAAACTTTGATGAGATTCCTTTCAAAAGAAGTCTGAATACCGAGTTCGTTCAGAAGCCCCAAAGTCATATTGATGTAAGGTACGGAGGTGATGATTCCTTCTAAAGTCAGTTCTATGCCGTTAGGCAGTTTGGGTGCGATGAGCAACAGCGCAGAGATGTATTGACTGCTGACATTGGCAGCCAGCGTGACCTTGTTTTTCAGTAAATTTTTCCCAAAAATTTTGATTGGTGGATAGCCTTCATTTTGGGTATAACTTATCTCAGCTCCCAATTGCCGAAGCGCATCTACCAATATTAGGATAGGCCTTTCTTTCATTCGATGCGAGCCCGTCAGTACCACTTCCCTATCGGCTTGTGAGGCAAAAAAAGCAGTCAGAAAACGCATAGCGGTTCCGGCATGGTGAATGTCAACTTCGCCTTGATGAATTTTTAAGCCGTTTTCCATCGCTACGGAATCATCGGAATTGGACAGATTGCTAATTTGAAGCTGTGGATACAAGGCATTGAGCAACAACAAACGATTGGATTCGCTTTTGGAGCCAGTGATATTCAGGTTTCCTTTGATTTTATTTGACTTAACGCGCAGGGTAATATCCATCTAAAGAGTAGAATTTTTGCAAATGTAATGCATAAAGCTCAAAACGTTAAAACGGTTTTCGGAATTCCCATTCAATTTCATAACCCGCGGTTTAAACCGTGGTCTTTGTGCTTAATACCTTTTTCACTTCAACTTTTCGTTGTTTTGGTGACGGTCGTGGTCGCGTCTGGTTTTGGCTTCTAATTTTTTATCGAATGCTTGTTGCAAATCAACCCCAGTTTGATTGGCTAAACACAACACCACAAAGACAACATCGGCCAATTCTTCGCCCAAATCTTTGTTTTTGTCGCTTTCTTTTTCGCTTTGTTCACCATAACGACGTGCGATGATGCGCGCCACCTCACCCACTTCTTCGGTAAGTTGCGCCATGTTGGTAAGTTCGTTGAAATAGCGGACACCGTGGGCTTTTATCCAATTGTCAACTTCTTGTTGTGCATTTTTTATATCCATTTTTATATTTTAGTCAGCACTGCTTTTTCGGTTTCCTTCTGAACGAGTTGATTATAGAATTCTTTGATGTGCAAATAATTTATCGGACTGATAACGGCAGAATTTATTTTTTCGACTACATTCACCTGAAGCATATTTCCCGAAACAGCAAGGCTAAACCGAAGTTCACCGAGGTTGTCAGGCAATTTGTAAAGGACATTTTCCGGCAGTGACTCCACTTGATGACCCTCCGGAATGGATATATTAAAACGGTAAGTCTCAGAAATAGGAAAGGCAAAATTGATGGGATATTCACGGGTTTCCATCTTAAAAGGGTTTTCGTTTGTCGCGAAAAAGAAAAGCGGTGAAAAATAGATTTTCCCGTCAATGATTTCGCACTGATCTTCCTTTTGGAAAGCGAACGTTTCGGTCACTGGTTTTGTCGGGTTTTCGGCATCTTTGGTTTGGTAATCGGATATTTCGATGCCGTTGTACTTATTTTCCAAAGATTCCAAATACGATTCTTTTTGTTTAGATTTTAGGTTTCGGCGAAAAAGATAGGCTATATAATCAGTTTGGTAAATCTGTATTTTACCGTTGATACCTCCCTTTTCGTCAAGTGAAGCATTCATGATGACCGATTTGTTGGACTGACGATTTGGCGATATATCAATGGTGTTGTAAGTCCCGTCTTTGCGCACCAGCGTGCCGTTCCAATTGAGCGCGCGGATGGGGAGTAGATTCGGGATGGTTTCTTTTTCGGTTGCATCAAGCAGGATGGTATTCCCGTCTATATTAACCGCGGAAATCACATAATCAAAACCTTCGATGGTTGGAAACAGCGGGATGCCGTTTGACCGCGTACTCACCAAAACAGGGTTGGCATCAAGCCCTGATGTCCGAAGCATGGCCGTCAGCATGAGGTTAATTTCAGCTACATTCCCTGTGTTTTCTTTATAGGCTTTTAATACACCGTCGTTGCAAGTTGCTCCATAATAATTATTCCAAGTCATTTTGTTTTGAACGAAATCAAAAACCCGGGCTGTTTTTTCTTCCGGCGACATTTCGTTCGTTATCAATTGTGCCAAATCATCTTTAAAATAGCTTTGCTTGTCGAGTTGTTCGCCAAATGAATTGTATTTATAAATGGTTTTGGCGACATCTTCCCAAGTTTGGTTGTACATTTTGTAGGGTCTGTTCGGAAACCGAGTACCGTTCAGTTCAAATTTAACGGAAGCTCGATAATTGTCTATATTCGACACATAGCTTTCGTCTTGCATAGCAGGAATTTGGTGGCCTGAGATGGAATATATGTTTTCTAAATAAGATAATCTTTGGCCTTCGATAAAGATGGTTTGGTTTTCCGTTTGTTGATCAAACTTCAGTGGGTAAAAGCCTTTGAAATGCTGTTTGAACATAAAATATTCGGGAATGTTGACCGTTGTATTGATTTGGTTGACAGGAATATCAAATTGAAATTTCAACTCATCTACACTGGTGAAAAAAGGAGAAAGCACCTGGTATTCCAAATCCAACACACTGCCTTCTTTCACATTGGGCTGGGTTATGGATGCTTTTTTTCGGTATTTATTGACCTTTTCTTCAAAAATACTTTCCTTTTTGAGCTTGTCTTCTGTTATTTGGGCGTTCTCATAGTTAAAAGTAATCCCTTTCACACCGGTAATGCGCTCGCTTCCACTGTTTCCAATGTACAAGGAAACCAAGGTCGTTGCCCAGTCAAAACCGGTTTTCTGATAGATTTTGATTCTTTGAAAAACGGTGGTAACCAAAGTCCAACCACTAGATTCATTGTAATCAAATCTTACCTTTTGGTCTTTATACAAAACCGCCGCTTTGGCATCCGGCTCTAAAGGATGGCTTTTTTCGAGAAGTTCTTCTTTGGTCACTTTGCCGAATTTTAGTTCTTGAGCCTGCACGGTCAGCGTCACAAAAGTGAGGCACAACAACAAAAGGCTTAACTTTTTCATGATTTTGATAATTTATTTGATGAGATATGTTTTAGATTTTAGTCAGTACGATTTTTTCAGCATTTTTTTGGACGATTTGCTGATAATAGTTTTTTATCATCTCGTATCCTTGGGCAGAAATGAGCGGTGATTTGATTTCGGAAGTGAGTTTCACCTGAATTTGGTTTGCTTTCGCGGTGATGTTATATTGATAAGACCCGATATCCTCCGGGAGTTGAAGCGCGAGGCTTTCCGGAACAGACTCTATCTGGTATCCTTCCGGGATCTTGATGGTTATCAGATATTGATTGGTCGTTGGGAATGAAAATTCAATGGGGTATTCTCTTTTTTCTAATTTCAACGGATTTTCAATCATACCACTGAAAAGCAAGGGGGAAACATAGATTTTCCCACCGATGATTTCACACTGGTCTTCTTTTTTGAATTCGAAATTCTCAATCACGGGTTTTGACAAATCCGATTCGTTTTGCATTTGGTAGTTTGACACTTCGATGTCGCTGTTGAAGGTTTTGTTTTCAAGTCTTTCCAAATACAAATCTTTGTTGAGGTTTTTAATTCTTTCCCTAAAATTGAAGGCGTATTGATCGTAGTTTTGAATGCGCACTTTTCCCGCAGCACTTCCGTCTTCGTTGAGTTGTGCAGAAAAATAGGCTACTTGTTTGGAAGGCGTTTTAGGCAACAAGCTCACTTCAATCGAGGTGCCGTCCTCACGCACCAATCTGCCCATCCAGTTGATGGCTCTCTCGGGTAAAATATTGGGTACGGCGTATTTTTCGGTCGCATCAAAAAGAACAATCCCTTCTTGCATTTCGATGGCTGCTATCACATAATTAAACCCGTCCCTTGTCGGGAAAATGGGAATTCCATTTTTACGTGTGCTTACCAATACGGGGTTCGCTTTCAATCCGGCTTGGCGAAACATCGCGGTCAACATTAGATTGATTTCTGCTGCATTTCCACTTCCGTCTTTATAAGCCTTCGTTACACCTTTGTCCGTCAAAACCCCGAAAGTTCCGTCCCAATTTATTTTAGACTTGACGTGACTAAAAATAAGGATTGCTTTTTTTGTGGGGTCTTCCTGTCCATTTATTAATGCTTGTAAATCTTCTTCGAAATAATTTGTTTTGGCAAGCTCGGCTCCAAAACTAGAAATTTCATAGATGCTTTTAGCCACATCTGTCCAAGTTTGTGCGAGCATTTTGAAAGGCTCACGCGGATATTTCGTTCCTGTAATTTCAAATTTAATTGCAGTTCTGTAATTGTGTATATTGTTTACAAAGGCTTCTTCTTTCATGGATGAAATGTTCTGTCCGGCTATGGTATAAGTTGTCTCATTCAAATCTACTTTATCAGAATATGTTTTAGTTTGCTGGACACCGTTAAATACTCCGGCATCCCCACTGACTTTTTCAGTTATTTGAATCATCCGCATCCCTTTTTTCTCATTAAAAGTTAAGGGAAACTGTCCTCTTAAATGTTGTTTGTATATGAAATATTCCGGGGCTGTAATTTCAGCTTCTGCATAATCTACCGGTATTTCTTCCTGAAAGATAAGTTCGGGTATATTTCCAAGAAAAGGCGAGGTAATTTCATATTCTATATCGACCACAGATCCTTCCAGAACATTTGGAGGTGCTATGGAAGTTTTGTTATAATATTTATTGAACCGTTCTTCCTTAAAAATATTTTCATTTTCGAGCTTTGACTTGGTGATTTTTCCATTATCAAGATTGAATGTATAACCTCTGATACCTTGTGTTTTTTCTTTATCCTTGTTGTCAAAATACAAATAGATATCTTGGTTTGCCAAGTCCATTCCTTTTTTATTATAAATTTTAATTCTTTGGAATATTTTTGTAATCAAAGTAAAACCTGAGTTACTACTGTAGTTGAAGGTGGTATTATACGATCTATATAGTATGGCTGCCTCCGCATCCGGCTCAACCGGATGAGCGGTTTGGGTCAATTCTTCCATAGAAACTTTGCCAAACTTTATTTCTTGGGCGTGGTTTACAACCCAAAAAAGTAGGGATATGATAGTGGTGAATATTGTTTTTTTCATCTGCTATAGTTTATGTTTTGTTTTTGGATATTATCACTTTCTCGTTTTCTTTGAGATAAACTTTCTTGAAAAAATCTTTAAATATCAGATAGTAAGATGCTGCAACGATGGCTGAATTGATTTCCATATCGGAAGTAAGTCTGATAGAATTTTCTGTAACAACTATTTTAAATTCGTATTTCCCCAAGCCATCCGGCAATTTGTAGGTTACATTTTTAGGCACAAAATCTATCCGGTATCCCGCGGGAAATTTTATATCGATTGTATATGATTCATTAAACGGAAACGAAAAATCAATTGGAAATTCCCGTTTGTCTGCCGTGAACGGGATTTCTTCCCGGACATAAAACAGCATGGGGTTGAAATATATTTTCCCGCCTATCAAGTCTGACGGATTGTCGGTAAAGAACTCGAAAGACTCTTTAAAGGGCAAATCTACTTGCTCTAAATTTTCATTTTTGTAATTATCTATCTCCGCCTTCAGCGCGCTTTCTATCATAGGTATGTAATCCCCGTGTTGCATAGCTTCCGACAAAGTCCTGAGCAAGTGAGCAATGTATCTATCTGTCTGCTTTTCTATCGTGCCCTTAAAATTGCCCAATTCATCCATTTCGCCAACGATTTTTGTCGATTTAAGAGACGATTCCTCGGGGAAAAGATTGATTTCCTTATATGTCCCGTCTGTTCTGATGAGTTTTCCATTCCAATTAAGGGCTTCTTCATTCAACATACCGGGTGGCAAAAACTTGTCGGTTGCATCTAATAACAGCTCTTTACCTTCAACAGTGACAGCAGATATGACGTAGTTAAATCCCGAAAGACTCGGAAAAACAGGCACCCCGTTTCCTCTTGTGCTGAGCAATACCGGATTGGAATCAAATCCTGCTTTGCGAAGCATCGCCGTCAATATCATATTTATTTCTGCTGCATTCCCTATTTTATTTTTATATGCTTTTGACAACCCGTCAATCGTCCCCGAACTGTTTTTGTCATTCCATTTTATTTTATTTTTAACAAACTCGAAAATTTTATAAACGCGGTTCAAGGAATCTGAATTTTCCTCCATGAGTTTTTTTAGATCGGAAGAGAAATAGGCTGTTTTTTTAATTTCATCGCCAAAATAATCACTTTTGTAGGTAGTCTTAACCAAATCCTCCCATGTTTTAGAAAACTTCATTTTGGGCAAGGGCGATCTCGTTTCAACGATGTCAAAAACCGTAGCCGACCGGTAATTTTCTATGTTGTTTACAAATTTCTCTTCTTTTAAAGAGGGGACATCCAATGCTGTTATTTCGTAAACCTGACTGCCATTTTTATTATAGACATTGTAGTGAATTTTTTCAAATCCTTTGGTGAAAGCTCTAAAAACGTATGATTCAGGGATAATCACATCTGCTTCAAAGCGGTCAATCGGAATATCCAATTGATGTACGATATCATTAATAACCAAAGGCATCGGGCTTCGGATGGTGAAGCTCAAATCGAGTACGACTCCCTCCTTGACGTTCGGAAATGTCAAACTGAACATATCAATATTCGAACTTACATTTTCTTTAAAAAAATTCTCGGCCTTTAATTCATTTGAAACAATCGAATCATTTTCAAGGGACATGGTAACACCCCTCACCGAAGTGATATTATCCGAAGCCCCCGGATATTTAATCAAGGGGATTTTTTTGGTGGCATATTCAAAACCTTCTTTTTTGTAAATTTTTAATCGTTGAAAATAATTTGTAACCAACTCCGAACGATTAAAAAGTGTATAGAAATAAACCTTTTGATATTGATAAATGACCGATGCCGCCACATCATTCTCTATGGGATGAAAAGATTCGGCAAGAGTTTCTTTTGTTACTTTACCAAAGGTAACACGAAGACTGTCCTGTGAAAAAGACAAATCCGAGAACAGCAATATAAATATAAGTAGCCTCAACGTATCTAATTAATTTTACCCAAAACCACCTTGGCATTGTCATTCCGTGCTATATCCTTTACAAAGGCTCTATATGCTTCGTAATCTTCTTTGGGATAAGTCCCTTCTTTGAGAAACTGTTTTCTGCGATAGGAAATGATGCCGTTTTCGCTTTTGACAAATGTTGCTTCATAGATACCGAATTTGCTTTCCATTTTGATGTCTTGCGGCAGCGATTCTACCTCATATCCTTCCGGTAATTTCAATGTAAATTCATCTTCATCCAAATACCCTCTTTCAATTTTTAAAGGCATCGTCCTTTTGCGGTATCGGTCGGGAACATTGGTAATTTGATTGAATCCATTGGGGCAGAAAAGTAGTTTGCCGTTTACAAAATTCCCGAAATTGGTGGTTGAAATCTGCAAATCTTCCTTAAAGACAACCCCTTCGCGGTCGTTTGTCAATTCTTTATTTACTATTTGAAGGTTGGGGATATAACTCCAATAGGCTTTGTAATGTTCTTCCAATTCTTTTTCCGATTGCATACTTAAACCATATCTTTGGTTATATTGAATGCCTTTTGTCTCAATATGAACTTTGGCATTCATAGCTCCTTCGGGTGTGATGGCACACTCGGCTACCGTTTTTTGATAATTTTCTTCATTCAGATAGGACTTTGTCCTCACAATCTCCCCGCCATCCGGTTTGACAATCAACACATCGCGCCCATCCGTGAAATCACCCGTGAAACCGAAAGGCAGGCTTTGGCTGGTGCAGTCTATCCACGTTATCTCACCTTCCTTTTCGATGGATGGAATCGCTAAAATAGCATGATTCCCCTGAATGGCTGCGAAATCTTCGGGGATGTCTTTTTTCGAATCAGATCCGGCATATACAATTGAATAATAAGAAGCCACTCCGGCAGCTTCCAACAGCGTATGGGTGTAGTTGGTCAATGCCTTACAATCTCCATATCCCAATCGATCTACTTCCGAAGCCTTCATGGGTTTCCATCCGCCCACACCAATCTGGACGCTGATGTAGCGGGTATTTTGTTGTACATAGTCATGGATTGTTTTTGCTGCTTCCAAACTGCTTTTTCCCTTGACCATCTCTTTGATTTTTGCCTTGGTGGCCTCCGACAAATCATCGGATCCTGCGAGCAAATCATCGTACATCCATTTCCCGAAGTCTTTCCAATTATTGCCCCTGCCTTCAACTCCTTTGAGATAAAATTGGTCTAAAGCCAATCTGAATGAAGGAATTATCTCAACAAAATCAGGCGAATGAGTTTCGGGTTTGACAGCGGTTATATTTTCCATTCGATAGTGATATTTATCTCCCACACTCAAATTTTTAACCGGGAAATGTTCAAAATTCATTTCTCTGATACGATGCGCCTGTGGTGTATCAAAACTCAATTGATAATCACTCTCTTGCGTACTGACAAATATGTTGCTAATCGGATACCAAGATTCAATAAAGGCAGTCGTTGAGGTTTGATATTCCGTTTCAAAAACCATGGTGTAAGGATACGACGGTGGTGTGTATCGAATGTAATAATATCTGTCGTCTGTGTAAATGCTGTAGCCGTCACTGTCACTTTGATCTAAAAAATCTTTTTGCTTGAATTTTTTGACAAATTTCCCGTCTTTGTCATACACATTTGCTTCCAATGACAATATTTTTAGATACGAATCATAATCCTGTACTGTCCGGGTATGCTGATCCCCATATTTATTTAAAACGGTCACGATTCTTTTCTTATTGACAGTCATATCTTTAAAAGAATGGATGTCAATTTTGGCCTCTTGGAGCCGCACCACCGCGTTGGCATTTTTAATCAACTCGGGCGGGATGTTCGCAAATGTATAATCTATCTGTTTTTGGGCGTGTAAGCTGATTGGAATTTGAATAGAAACAAAAATACAGGCTAAAAGAAGTGTTCGCATTTGGGCTATTTTGAAGAATCAATCAAATATAAAGATTCGAAATTGAATTTATGGAAATTTTAACACTTAAATCTTTCATCCCCTTAACTCAAGCCCGAAAGGGTTCAAAACCCTTTCGGGGTTATCTACTCTCGGTTTTTAGAATCGATAAAAATCGTAACCGGCCCGTCATTGAGCAACCGGACTTTCATATCTGCACCAAATTCGCCTGTTTGTACTTTTCTGCCAAGTTCTTTTTCTAATTGAAACACAAATTTTTCGTACATCGGAATGGCAATTTCCGGTTTGGCAGCTTTGATAAACGATGGCCGGTTGCCTTTTTTAGTGGCTGCATGGAGTGTGAACTGACTGACCACGATGACATCTCCTTCGATATCTCTTACAGAAAGATTCATCAAATCATCTGCATCACTGAAAATACGCAACTTGGCTATTTTCCCCGCGAGCCATTCGAGGTCTTCTTGCGTGTCCTCACTTTCAATACCCAGCAAAATTAGTAGCCCGGATGCAATCTCGGCGATGAGTCTCCCTTCCACTTCCACTGAAGCTTGACTAACTCTTTGGATGACTGCTCTCATGTATTTTTATTGTAATTGAATCATTCAACGGCGTAAATATCTTCCCTGTAGTTGGAATCCCCATCCAACATCTGCACATAATTTTGATATCTGCTCCAGGCAACTTCTTCTTTTTCAAGTGCTTCTTTGACAGCACAACCCGGCTCTTCCAAGTGAAGGCAGTTGTGAAATCTACATTGGCTTTTCAAGGCAAAAAACTCGGGAAAAAAATGGCCAATTTCTTCTTTCTCCATGTCAAAAATCCCAAATCCTTTGATGCCTGGCGAGTCGATGATGCCCGCACCGAAGCCAAGGTCGTACATCTCCGCAAAAGTGGTGGTGTGCTGCCCTTGCTGATGCTGCTCCGAAATGTTTTTCGTTTTTAAAGATAAAGCCGCATCCAACGAATTGACTAAAGTCGATTTCCCCACGCCGCTGTGCCCTGCCAATAAGGTGATTTTGCCTGTCATCAAGTTTCGAAGCAATTCAGTGTGTGTACCTTGCTTGGCTGAAATTTCATAACACGCATATCCGATTTTCTCATAAATCTGTTTGAGGAATTTCAGCTCAAAAACTGCATCGCCCTGATAGGTGTCTGATTTGTTGAAAAGGATAACTACCTTGATGTCGTAAGCCTCACAAGTCGCCAAAAAACGATCGATAAATCCGGTCAAAGTTGGCGGATTATTAAGCGTAACCAATAAAAACGCTTGGTCGATATTAGCAGCAAGTATATGCAATTGCTTCGATAAATTGACAGACCTTCTCGCAAGATAATTTATTCGGTCATGAATGTGCTTGATGACACCAATCTCTTTTCCCGCTGATATTTCTATGTCAAAATCTACCACATCGCCCACGGCTATCGGATTGGTACTTTTAATACCTTGAATTCTGAATTTCCCTTTGATTCTACACTCGAAAAATTCGCCCGAATCGGCCTTCACCCAATAGTTGCTGCCTGTAGATTTATAGACGAGTCCGGTCATCGAAGTTTATTGTGTTGTTTAAAACTTCAAAAGTACAATTAAAAGCATTTTTTTAGTTTAAAACAGTTGACTTTGTTTAAAAACCTCTCTTTTTCAAACTGTATTTCTTTTCTCGACAAAATCTCATCTTTAAAAAATTAACCCAAATCGCAACCCGTAAAGCCTCCTTTCTTGAAAAATCACTCTGCAACCCTACCTTCATTGTCCCCTCTTCGAAGAGGGGATCTAGGGGAGATGTCCTTTCTCTCCTTCTAAATGTAAAAGCCTCCTTTCTTGAAAAATCACCCTACAACCCTACCTTCATTGTCCCCTCTTCGAAGAGGGGATTTAGGGGAGATGTCCTTTCTCTCCTTCTAAATGTAAAAGCCTCCTTTCTTGAAAAATCAC
>PFUR01000081.1:37804-51695 GCA_002790195.1 Flavobacteriales bacterium CG_4_9_14_3_um_filter_40_17 | reverse complement strand
TTTTGTAAATTTATTTTTGTATCTTTAGGCGGACTAACTCATAGGATTTCAATCTTTTAAAATCCTCTAAAACCAACTACTATGGGAATTAAAAGCTTTCAAGGGGCGACCGAGCCTTTGGCAAAACCGAAATGTGCCCCCCTTTGCGTGTCTGATTACATGAGTAGCAGTCTCATTACTTTTAAGCCTGATCAGCCGGTTGTTCAGGTGATGGAATTGCTGATTAAACACAAGATATCCGGTGGCCCGGTTTTAGATGACAACGGGAATCTTGTGGGGATGATTTCGGAAGGGGATTGTATGAAACAGATTTCCGAATGCCGCTATTACAACATGATGATGAATGATCAAAAAGTAGATAAATACATGGATAGAACGGTTGAAACAATTACATGGAATTTATCTGTTTTTGATGCTGCTACCCTTTTTTGCAATGCGAAGAGAAATCGGTTTCCGGTTATGAAAGACGGGAAATTAGTTGGACAAATCAGTCGGAGTGATGTGTTGAAAGCTGCGATTAATTTGAAAAGTAGTACTTGGGAGAGATAAAAACAAGGTGTTATAAACCTGAGTTCGATTATTTTTATAATGGATACAAAAACAGTCAGTTCGTGTGCTTTGATTCATGAATTTGGGAGAAAAGTACATCGAGAATAGGATTTTTTATCTAAAATGCTGGTTTTCGATACAAAATCCCTCTCGGAATTTCACTCAAACTGACGCATTTTGGATTAATCGAACTCAGTTTATAAAGAATTATAGTAGTTAAATGTTTTTGTAACATCAGCCTCATTTTTGTAATTGAGTTTGTTCTTTTTTACAAAAAGTTCAATTTCTGTTGATTTGTCATTCAATAAATTGAGAATATCTTTCTTTTTTAAGTTAAAGATTTTTGCTGTTGGGTGTTTGTCAGTAATTATATAAAATTCACTTTGGTCAACATACGACGGGGGGAAGTATGTTTCGTAACTCGAGGAAGGCTCTTTTGCTTTGGTTAGGATTTTAATTGGTTTAAAAAAGAGTTGAACTTTTCCAGGTTGACTCAATTCAATCAAATAACCTTCTTTTTCATTATTGTTTTTGTCTAAGAAAAAATGTAGCGAATAGACTTTGCCTCCAATTTCTGCTTTAATATATCCCTTTTTAATCATATTATAGACCTCTTCATTGCCACTAGGCATCATTTCAATTTCATCTGAATAAGCATTAAATCTCATCGGAAACTTTGGTTGCTGTTCGTTTTTGATGTAAGGGGTACCTGTTTCAAAATTATCATTGAAGTAAGGGGATCCACCATATTTTTCACCTGAAAAATCTCTTTTTTTTGTTTGAAAAACACTCTTAATATTATTTACCGTTGCATCAACAATTTCTTGAGAATGTAACAATGTACTGAATCCCATAAATAAGAATATAAAAATAGACACTCTCATAATAAAGTAATTTGTTCAAAAATATAATAATTAGAAGATAAATGAATTAATATTTTCATAAATTTAATCATCCCCATCTTCGGGGAGTATATCAATGATTGGTTCGCGGAACGAATCTTTGTTGGCTAAACTTTTGTCCAATGAAAGTAATAAGCTAGGCAATAGCAGCAAATTTGCCATCATGGCAAACAATAGTGTTATAGACACTAGCCCGCCCAATGCAATGGTGCCCCCGTAACTCGAAATCATAAAAACCGAAAATCCAAAGAACAAGACAATAGAGGTGTAAAACATACTGATTCCGGTTTCGTGAAGTGCCGCAAAAACGGATTTGCGTATCCGCCAATTATTTTGAATGAGTTCTTGGCGGTATTTTGACAGAAAATGGATGGTGTCATCTACCGAAATTCCGAAGGCAATGCTGAAAACCAAAATGGTGGAAGGTTTCAGCGGAATTCCTAAGTATCCCATCATTCCGGCGGTTATAAGTAGTGGCAAAAGGTTTGGAATCAGTGAAATGACAATCATCTTGAAGGAGCGAAACATCCAAGCCATAAAAAAAGAAATCAACAAAATTGCCAACGATAGCGAGATTATTAAATTGTTAATTAAATATTTTGTGCCATTTAGAAAAACCAAAGCTTTTCCGGTTATGATTACATCAAATCGGCCTTTGGGCAATACTTTCTCTGCTTTCGCCCTTAGCGCTGATACTATTTCTTCCATGCGCTTGGTGTCAAGATCTTTTATGAAAGTAGTTATTCGCGCTACTTGTTCGGTTGAATCAACAAAATTATTCAAAAGATCCGATTCTGATTTTGAATTCTTTGCATAACCCAATATGAAAGTGTTTTCCTGATTGGTAGGAAGTTGAAAATAGTTTGGATTGCCGTTGTAGTAAGCTTGTTTTGAATACTTTACTAAATCTACCACAGAAATAGGCTTTGACAATTCCGGGATTTCATAGATTACGCTTTCAAGCTCATCCATCCTATTGAGTGTAGAGAGTTTCAAAACACCTTTTGGTCTTTTGGTGTCTATCACAATTTCAAGTGGCATGATGCCGCCAAACTCTTTTTCGAAGAATTCGATATCTTTAAAAAAGTCTGTTTTTTCGGGCATATCTTGGATTAAACTCCCGGATGATTTTATAAAAGTGATGCCTATCATGCTGACTATCAAAAGCAAAACTGATGTGGCATAAATGGTTATTCTTCTTTCTTTGACAGCTCGAATCATCCAGTTAACGAATTTTTCAATCCAATTTTTATTCAAATGTTTCAGATGTTGATCAGAAGGCAATTTCATGAAACTGTAAACTACCGGAATGATGAGCAGGCTCAGCACAAAAATCGAAATAATGCTAATAGAAGCCACCAATCCAAACTCTTTTAATGAATCACTTTTGGTAAATATAAAGGTTGCAAATCCGGCAGCCGTAGTCAGGTTGGTCATCAGTGTTGCGTTCCCTACTTTTGAGATGACGCGCTGCAATGATTTGGCTTGGTTGCCATGTTTTTGAACCTCAGATTGGTATTTGTTGATAAGAAAGATACAGTTTGGAATACCGATTACAATGATTAAAGGTGGTATAACGCCGGTTAAGGCAGTTATGTTGAAACCCAACCATCCCAAATATCCGAATGCCCAAAAAACGCCGATTATAACGATTACCATCGAAATAAAAGTAGCTCGATACGACCGGAAAAAGAAAAAGAAAATCAACGTGGTAACGAAAAGTGCCGCAAAAATGAAAATTCCGATTTCATCTAACGTGTTTTGGGAATTCAGTGAACGAACATAAGGCATACCCGAAACATGTACGTTTAGGTTGTTTTCTCTTTCAAATTGTTGAATCAGCGGATTAAATATTTTAAAAATAAAGTCTTTCCGGATGGTCGTGTTTACGATATCTTTTTTTAAGTAAATAAACGATTGAACAACCGTCTTGTCTTTGTTGTAAATAATGCCTTTGTAGAAAGGAAGTTTGTTGAAAAGTTCTGATTTGTAATGGTCAGCTTCCGCTTGCGTATTTACATTACCGGAAATAAATGGATGAATTTCAAACTGTTCTTTTTCAGAATTTTTTTGAATCGTTTTAAGGTTTTCGAGCGATATGACTTGTTCGATTTCCGGATAAGACGCTAACTTTTTATTGAGATTATTCCATGCGTTCAGGTGTTTGGGAGTGAAAAATAGCGAATCTTTTATCGCAACAACTACCGTGTTGCCTTCTTCGCCAAAAACAGATAAGAAATGGTCATATTCTACCCTTATCGGATGGTCGGATGGGAGTAATTCAGCTTCTGTGTGAGAGATTTTAACAGTTTTCCATTGGGTCATCAAGAAAATGGTAAATCCGAGGATCAGCAACAAGATGACGATTCGATTTCTAAGAACTATCCGAGCGACTCTATTCCAAAAGCCGGTAGTAAGCCATTTCATCATTTTGGAAAATACTTAGGGGAGATTTAAAAGATTTTCAATGGTCAAAAAAATGGGATGCAATTCAATTAAAAAACAAGTTACAAACTTAAGACAAAAAAAGTGACTCTAACGTTATTTTTTTCTTATAAAAATGGTAATAGGCACCCCTGAAAAGTCATACAATTCCCTGATTTTGTTTTCCAAGAATCTTTTGTAAGAATCCTTCACGTATTGAGGTAAATTGCAGAAAAAAGCAAATTGCGGATAGGGTGTTGGCAGTTGAGTACAAAATTTAATTTTCACATATTTCCCTTTGATAGCAGGCGGTGGTGTGGCTTCAATGATTTCCAACAGAACCTCGTTGAGTTTTCGTGTAACTATTTTTCGATTGCGATTTTCATAAACTTTCATTGCCGTTTCGATAGCTTTGAAAACACGTTGTTTGTTGAGAGCTGAAATAAAAATGATCGGGACATCGGTAAAGGGTTGCAATTGTTCTCTGATTTGCGCCTCGATATCTTTGGTCGTGTTGGTTTCCTTTTCTACCAAATCCCACTTGTTTACCAATATCACGATGCCTTTGTTGTTTCTTGCCGCCAGCCAAAAAATGTTCAAATCCTGTCCTTCAAAACCACGGGTTGCATCAACCAGCAAAATACAAACATCTGCAAATTCGATGGTTCTGACCGACCGCATGACCGAGTAAAATTCGACATCTTCTTTAACACGGCTTTTTTTTCGGATTCCGGCTGTGTCGATAAGTGTGAATTCAAACCCAAAACGATTGTATTTGGTGTCAATCGAATCGCGGGTTGTCCCGGCCACATCCGTTACGATGTATCTTTCCTCGCCCAACAAGGCATTGATAAAGGAAGATTTACCGGCATTGGGTCTGCCTACAATGGCAAATCGAGGTGAATCGGATTGTATCGCTTCTTCTTTTGCCGGTAAGAGTTTAACTACTTCATCCAACAAATCGCCCGTACCACTTCCGTTGATGCTCGACAAGGTGAAAAATCTTTCAAATCCCAAGTTGTAAAATTCAATGGTATCATCCATTCTCGAAGAACTGTCAACCTTGTTGATAACTAAAAAAACCGGTTTTTCCGATTTTCTCAATACACTCGCAACTTCCTCGTCTGAAACTGTAATACCTTCAGTCACATCGACCATAAACAAGATAACGTCTGCTTCTTCAATAGCTAAAATGACTTGCTTATCTATTTCTTCTTGAAAAACATCTTCACTGTTTTTGACGTAACCACCGGTGTCAATAACCGAAAATGAAACGCCATTCCATTCAGAAATACCGTAATGCCTGTCGCGGGTTACTCCACTCATCGCATCAACGATAGCTTCCTTTCTTTTGATTAATCGGTTGAATAAAGTTGATTTTCCTACATTGGGTCTTCCGACAATTGCAACGATTGCGCTCATTTTTTTAATTCAAATTAAGTTTGCAAAGGTAGCATAATTTATGCTCTGAAATTATCAAAGACATTGATTTTCAAACCAAAGGGTTTAAAGGCTCAAATATTTGATTATGAAAGTTTTATTTTGTTTAAAAAAAAAGATGTTAATTTTAATAAATCGTTAATTAAATCGAAAAATAATATTAATTTCACATTTACGAAACAAATCAAACACAATTGTAACATGAAAAATTTTATTTTTACTTTATTACTACTCATTTCGGGGTGTTTTTCATACGCCCAGACTGTAGTTACGGGGACTGTCAAAGAGTCCGCGTCTAATCAACCCATACCAGGAGCGAATATCATCGTGGTTGGGCAGAACATTGGAACTACTTCCGATTTTGATGGGAATTTCAGGCTTGAGGCAACTTCTACACCCCCGTTCCGGATTGAAGTTTCTTTACTCGGGTTTGCAACTCAATCATTCAACATTACCCAAAAAAATCAAAAAATTGACGTGGTGCTGTCTGAAAGCCAAACACTTTTAGACGAAGTGGTCATCGCCGCTTCAAGAACGCCCGAAAGTGTAAGAGAGTCGCCGGTTACCATCGAAAGAATGACACTGAAAGACATTCAAGCCACTGCGTCTCCTACTTTTTATGATGGGATTCAAAATTTGAAAGGCGTGCAGATGAACACGAGTAGCTTTACTTTTAAATCAGTCAATACGCGTGGTTTTGCTGCAATCGCCAATGAACGTTTTGTCCAATTGGTCGATGGAATGGACAATTCTTCCCCTGCTTTAAATTTTGTTTTGGGCAACCTGATAGGGCTTTCCGAATTGGATGTAGCAGGAATCGAGTTGCTTCCGGGTGCTTCATCAGCCTTGTATGGAGCCAACGCATTTAATGGTATTTTGTTTATGACTAGTAAAAACCCTTTTGATTATCCCGGAGTAAGTGCCTACGTGAAAAGCGGTATTACCTCGCAAAAGGCAGCTGGGGAGAATGCTTTTTATGATGTGGGTTTTCGCGTTGCCAATCATACCGAAGACGGTAAATTTGGTGTGAAAATGGATGTGACTTTCCTCAGAGGTGAAGAATGGCATGCCACCGATTTCAGACACAGAGACATCAACGGTTTTGTTGGAAATTCCACCAAAACACGATTAGATCCTGACTACGACGGGGTAAACGTTTTGGGTGACTTGGTCGGAACGACACTCAATTTTGACCAATTGGCCGGCCTTCCTGCCGGGACACTTGGCGCATCAAGAGTGACCCGAACCGGCTACGAAGAATCTGCCTTGTTGGACAACAACGCAGAAAGCATTAAAGTAGGCTATGGCCTGCATTATCGGCCTTGGGCAAATGACTTCGAAATAGAACTTAGCGGACGATTCGGATCAGGGAAAACTATTTACCAAGGAACCAACCGTTTCCGATTGGATAATTTCTTTATACATCAACACAAATTGGAGGTGAGAAATAAAAATTTCTTTTTGAGAGGTTATGTAACAGATGAAGATGCCGGAGATTCTTACGATATGGTTTTTACCGGAATCAACATCAACAGGCAGTGGAAATCCGACACAAATTGGTTTACCCAATACGCCCAAACCTTTATTGGTGCACGCTTAGGTTTAATTCCTGGCTTACCTGCTCAAACTCAAACAGCTGCCCATGCCATAGCAAGGCAACAAGCCGACACCGGAAGGTTGATTCCCGGAACAGCTGCATTTAACAGCGCATTCCAAAAAGTAGTCTCCGACCCTAACCTTCAGACCGGTTCCAAATTTCAAGATCAGACCAAGCTCTATCAAGTAGAAGGGAATTACAACCTGACGCATTTGGTTAAATTTGCCGATGTACAAGTAGGAGGTTCATTGCGAGAGTTTTTATTGAACTCAAGCGGTACTATTTTTAATGATGCAGATGGTGCCATCGATATCAGGGAACTGGCAGCTTATACACAAGTCAGCAAAAAATTTATGGCCGACCGTTTGAAATTGACAGGCTCCATCCGTTGGGACGAAAGCCGAAATTTTGACAGCAACTATTCGCCGAGAATATCAGCAGTTTATTCTGCCGGTGCCAACAAACAACATACATTTAGAGCTTCATTCCAAACCGGTTTTAGGAATCCGACCACACAAGACCAATACATAGGCCTTGACTTAGGAAACATTCTTTTGGTAGGTTCCGCACCAGATAACATCGATAAATTTTCTCGGACTTTCAATCTCACTACCGGTGGGACTTCTACCATCACCGGGCGAAAAGCATATGAAGATTCCTATACCATCCCTTCAGCACAAGCTTTTGGTGCGGCCGTACAAGCCGCCATCAACGGAGGGACATCGGCTCCAGTTGCCATTGCTACCAACGCGGCTTTGCTTGAAAGAGTGGTCACGCCATTGGTACAACCGGAAGAAATCTTGGCCTATGAAATTGGGTATCGAGGCTTGATAAAAGGTTTTTCTATTGATGCCAACTTTTTCTTCAACAATTACAATGATTTTATCGCTGTCAAAAGGGTGTTGACTCCTACCACAGGAACAACTACCGATTTGACTACCTTCTCGGGAGCAGCAGCAGTCGCGCAGGGAAACACACAGGCTTTCCAAGTTTATACAAACTCTGATGCCGACATTACTTCGTTGGGTGTCACCGTCGGAATCACCAAAAAATTTTACAAAGATTTTGTTTTGGGAGCCAATTACGACTACAACGAATTTGATTTTAACAAAAGTTCAGACCCGATTTTCAGACCTGGTTTTAACACGCCAAAACACCGAGTAAAAGCATCCGTGTCTAACGAAAATCTGTTCAAAAACTTTGGTTTCAACGTGAGTTGGAGATGGTTTGATTCCTATTTCTGGCAAGCTTCTTTTGGCGACGGATTCTTGCCTGCCGCCAACGTGGTAGATGCTCAAGTGAGTTACAAAATACCAAGTTGGAAATCGAATATCAAATTTGGCGCAGCCAATTTACTTAATGATGAATATCAGACTGTAATTGGCCCCGGTGCCATTGGCGCACAGTTTTTTGGTTCATGGACTGTCGATTTGAATTAGCCCCCAATTACACTTGTTTTTAAAAGCCCGATTATTTCGGGCTTTTTTTATTTAATACCGATTATTCATTCCATAGGATTCTTATTTAAGCTATCGCCTCATCGGACTATTTTCCAAAGATATCAGTGATAACTTCCCATATATGTTCGGGATAAAATTATCGTATGGTTTGGGTTACGCGGAATATAGCCTGATTTACACAAAGATTTAACTTTGATTTACATCCAATAATTCCCACCTTTGTACAAATGATGAATCGACCAAAATCGGTCGCATCTAAATTAAGTTTATGGAACACATAGTCATCATTGGAAATGGTATATCGGGTATCACAGCCGCTCGCCACATTCGAAAACTCAGCAACAAACGCATCACCGTCATTTCATCTGAGAGCGATTTTTTCTTTTCACGAACGGCACTGATGTATGTTTATATGGGGCATATGAAGTTTGAACACATACAACCCTACGAAAATTGGTTTTGGAAAAAAAACAACATCAATTTGGTCAGAGGTTTTGTGAGTCATGTGGATGTCAAAAACAAACAATTGACGATTGATAAAATTCATAAGATCAATTATGACAAACTCATCATAGCAACCGGTTCCAAACCCAACAAATTCGGTTGGCTCGGGCAAGATTTGGACGGTGTGACTGGAATGTACCATAAACAAGACTTGGAAAACTTAGAAAAACACAGTAATCGGTGCGAAAGTGCGGTCATTGTTGGTGGTGGATTAATCGGGATTGAACTGGCTGAGATGTTGTTATCACGAGGCAAAAAAGTAACTTTTTTAGTACGAGAAGACAGTTTTTGGAATGGTGTATTGCCCAAAGAAGAATCAGAAATGATCAACCGGCATATCCGCGAACATCACATCAATCTGCGATTGGCCACCAATCTCAAAGAAATACTCCCAGATGAAAACGGACAAGTAAAAGCAATAGTGACAGATAAAGATGAAACTATTCCTTGCCAAGTTGTTGGATTGACAGCAGGCGTCACACCCAATGTTGAGTTCCTTAAAAATAGCGGAATCGAGTTGGGTAGAGGGGTCAAGGTCAACCGGTATTTGGAAACCAGTATCAAAGACGTTTATGCATTGGGCGATTGTGCCGAACAGCTTGAACCTGTGGGAGACCGCCGGCCTATCGAAGCCGTTTGGTACACTGGCAGGATGATGGGCGAAACCGTGGCGCAAACCATTTGTGGAAAACCAACCCAATACAAGCCCGGGCATTGGTTCAACTCGGCTAAATTTCTCGACATAGAATACCAAACTTATGGTTGGGTCTGGGCACAACCCAAGGAAAATGAAGATCAGTACTATTGGGAACACGCCGATGGCAAAAAATGTGTAAGATTGGTTTATGATAAAAAGTCGAGGGAATTTTTGGGCATCAATATCTTTGGCATTCGCATGCGGCACGCGTTTTTTGACAAGGCTCTCACCGAGCAATGGACAGTCGATCGGGTAATTTCAAGTCTGAAGGATGCCAATTTTGATCCGGAGTTTTTCAAAAGTTATGAATCTGCCATTCAGCGGGTTTTCTTGGCCAACGCCTAAACTTCCCAAAAATTATTTTCAAATTAAAGTTATCGAAATGAAATCTACCGAACATAAGAGTTTATCTATTGCCAATCCGAATCCGCCAATCGATTCGATTCAAAAAATAGCTTTGGCACTTGGCTTTTTGGGTTTGTTTATTCTGCTATTGAGTTTATTCAATGTGGACTTACCCAACAAACCTATTTTTCTTGCTTTATCAATCTTGTCTGTCTTTATTGGAATTTTCCTGTATGCCCGACAGATGTATTTGAATCAACCGGAAGGCATCAAAAACAATGGTGTCTGGCTTAAGGGTTTTACCAATAGAGGCAGTTGGGCGTGGGTTTTAGGTGTAGTATTGACCGCTTTTTATGTGGTGCTTTATTGGTATCCGGAATATTTGGGTCTCGGAAAAGGCAAACCCAACACGGGGGTCATCGTTTTATTTGACCCGCTCAGTTATTTTCTGAAAAACCAAGCCGCCAGCGAATGGTTTGTTTATGGGGTTTTATACACCTTGGCCATCGTAGGGTTTGGGTTTAAATTTATTTTTAAGTATCGGCACAATAAGTATCAAATTGTTCGGACGATCTCTGTGATGTTCTTTCAGTTGGGATTTGCTTTTTTGCTGCCTGAAATGTTGTTGCGGTTCAACCAGCCTTTTAACGATTTTAAAAACATGTGGCCGCTCAACTATTATTTTTTCGATGAATGGCACCTCAAAGAATTGCTCAATCACGGAAGTTTTGGCTTGTTTATGTTGATTTTTGGTTTGGCAATGATTTTCATCATTTCTCCTATCCTAACCTATTTCTACGGGAAAAGATGGTATTGCAGTTGGGTTTGCGGTTGTGGCGGCTTGGCGGAAACTGCCGGTGATTCATTCAGGCATTTATCCAATAAAAAAGTTAGTGCTTGGAAGTTTGAACGCTGGATGATTCATGGTGTATTGGTTTTTTCGATGATAATGACCATCGCGGTGATTTTCACCTTTCTGTCTAAAAACCCGAAGTTGAGCATCATCACCCGCGATCAATTTGTTTGGGGGATTTCTATATTCCTCTCAGTAGTGATAGCCTTGTTGGTTTTTTACAAGAAAAGTCAATTTGACAAAGACACGCGTTATACCATCTTTTCATTGGGTGTGATTATTGTTGGCGCCATCCTGATCAATCATTTTTCAGGAAGTAAAAATATTTTATTTTTCCAAAGTTATAAACTGAGGGAATGGTATGCATTCTTTATCGGTGCAGCTTTTTCAGGCGTAGTAGGCGTTGGTTTCTATCCATTGCTCGGAAACCGGGTTTGGTGCCGTTTCGGCTGTCCGATGGCAGCCATTTTAGGATTGCAACAACGCTTGTTCTCCCGGTTTAGAATCACCACCAATGGCGGGCAGTGTATCTCTTGTGGGAATTGTTCTACTTATTGCGAGATGGGGATCGACGTGAGAAGTTATGCACAAAAAGGCGAAAATATTGTCCGGGCTTCCTGCGTAGGCTGTGGCGTTTGTTCGGCTGTTTGCCCGAGGGGCGTACTTAAATTAGAAAACAAATCGACCATCGGAAGAATAAATTCAGACGCGGTTTTATTGGGAAATGATGTAGATTTACTGACTTTAATCAAGGCACAAAAACAGTGAATCAACCCTCTATAAAAGTTATCATTCCAGCCAATAACGAAGTGGGCTCTATCGCGCAAGTCATTCGTGAAATCCCAAAAATTGTCGATGAAATTATCGTGGTCAACAACCGTTCTACCGACGGCACTTTCGAGGTAGCCAAGCAAGCCGGAGCCACTGTTTTGAATGAAGACAAAATGGGTTATGGTAACGCTTGTTTGAAAGGAATAGAATACATTGCTCAACTTACCGAAAAACCCGACATAGTCGTGTTTTTGGATGGCGATTATTCCGATTATCCGGATGAATTGGCCAAGTTAGTTGCGCCGATTTTAGACAACAAAGTTGACTTTGTAGTGGGTGCACGCGCAAAAGCTTTGCAAGAGCCCGGCTCGATGACTTTTCAACAGCGATTCGGCAACAAATTGGCAACTATTTTGATGAAGTATATCTTTGGATCTGAATTTACAGATTTAGGCCCTTTCAGAGCCATCCGATACCGCACTTTGGTTGACTTGAACATGCAGGACAAAACTTACGGTTGGACAGTAGAAATGCAGCTTAAAGCATTGAGAAAGAAAGTTTCTTATACAGAAATACCGGTTCGGTATAGAAAAAGAATTGGGGTTTCTAAAGTATCAGGAACGTTAAAAGGTACTATCTTTGCAGGCTACAAAATACTCAGTTGGATATTTAAATATAGTCTCACATGATAGACAATCCCATCTACACATCCTACATTTTTATGTATGTGATTATCGCCATTTATACGTTGGCGTTGTTGCTTATTTTTTTCTATAGTTTGGCGCAATTAAATTTATTGATCAATTACCTGAAAGCAAAAAAAATCATCGATAATAGCCCAAAATTTGATTTTAGCAAGCCGGAAGAAATCCCGTATGTGACGATTCAACTGCCATTATACAACGAGATGTATGTGGTGGAACGCCTGTTAGATTGCATTTCAAAAATAAACTATCCGCGTGAAAAATTAGAGATTCAGGTGTTGGATGATTCTACCGATGAGTCGGTCGAAAGTAATGCCCAACAAATCAAAAAACTTCAATCCCAAGGATTAGACATAGTGCATGTCAGGCGTAAAAACAGGGTTGGCTTCAAAGCCGGCGCACTCAAGGAAGGTTTAAAAACCGCTAAAGGTAAGTTCATTGCCATTTTTGACGCCGATTTTCTCCCTCACGAAGATTTTCTTTACAAAACCATTCCCTATTTTAAGGATGAAAAGGTAGGGGTCGTTCAAACGCGCTGGGGCCATATTAACAGAGATTATTCCGTCTTGACCAAGATACAGGCGCTCGCTTTGGATGCACATTTCACCCTCGAGCAGGTGGGCAGAAACAGCAAAGGGCACTTTATCAATTTTAATGGTACGGCGGGGATTTGGCGTGCAAGCTGTATCTACGATGCCGGAAACTGGCAGGGAGACACCCTCACAGAAGATTTGGATTTGAGTTATCGCGCTCAGTTGAAAGATTGGAAATTCAAATATTTGGTGGATGTGGAAACACCGGCAGAACTTCCGGTAGTGATCAGTGCCGCTCGTTCACAACAGTTCCGATGGAACAAAGGAGGAGCCGAAAATTTTGAAAAAATGGCCTCCAAGGTTGTGCATGCTTCCAATTTGGATTTCAAGACGAAAGTTCACGGGATTTTGCATTTGCTCAACAGCACCATGTTCTTGAATGTGTTGATTGTAGCCATTTTAAGTATCCCGATGTTGTACATCAAAAATACTTTTGGGCACTTGGCAAATTACTTTTATGTAACCTCCTTTTTTATTCTGACTACCATCATTTTATTCACTTGCTATTGGTTTACCTACAAAAGTACCCACGGAGGCGGTTTGTGGAGTTTCATCAAATACAGTGGCGAATTCATTACCTTTTACGGAATCGCAATGGGATTCTCGTTGCACAATTCGTTGGCAGTGATAGAAGGCCACATCGGCAAAAAGAGCGAATTTGTCCGTACGCCTAAGTTTAATATTAATTCGCTCAAAGACAAATGGAAAGGAAACAAATACATCGCTAAGAACATATCCAAAAATGTAATTCTGGAAGGACTTTTGATGTTGTATTTTTTATTTGGTATGTGGAGTGCTTTTACCGTTGGTAAAAATGGCGACTTCGGTTTGTTTCCATTTCACTTGATGCTTTTTGTTGGTTTTGGTTTTGTCTTTGTAAAATCGATAACCTCTAAGGCGTGATTGGGTTTGTAAAAAAACAACCTTTCCTTTTCATTATCTCGTTATCGAGCGTATTTTTTTACCTGAGTTTTGCTTATGATTTGCAACGCACCGACTTTCCAAAACTCATCATGCTCTACGGAGCTTTGTTTTTCTTCTTCTACAAAATC
>PFUR01000081.1:0-37747 GCA_002790195.1 Flavobacteriales bacterium CG_4_9_14_3_um_filter_40_17 | reverse complement strand
GTATGGTTGCTGAAGGCTTGAATCCGTATTTGACTTTACCCCAAAATTTCATTCGGTCGAGCATTTATCCGATCGCTCAGGCAGAGGAATTGTACAGGGGAATGGGCGAACTCAACGGTAGCCACTATACGGTTTATCCACCACTCAATCAATTTGTATTTCTGCTATCGAGCCTGCTTTCAAACAGTATCTTTGGAGCCGTTGCGTGGATGCGGTTTATCCTCATTTTCGCCGATTTGGGAACGCTGTATTTTGGCAAAAAAATTCTCGAGCGCCTACAACTTCCTACGCATCACATCTTTTGGTTTTTAATCAATCCGTTTATCATCATCGAAATGACCGGAAATTTACATTTCGAAGGCATGATGATTTGTCTGTTGCTGTGGGGGTTTTACCTGATCCTCTCCGGAAAATGGAAGGCTGCTGCCGTGTTGTTTGGTTTTTCGGCCTCGGTCAAATTGATTTCATTGATTTTTATCCCAATAATATTCAATTATTTAGGTTGGAAAAAGTTTCTTGTATTTGGTAGTTTGGCAGGGCTTAGTTTCGGGCTGCTATACCTTCCATTTTTGTCTGGCGAATTATTGACATTTTATTTTACCAGTCTGACCATGTATTTCAATAACTTCGAGTTCAACGCAAGCATTTTCTATATTATCCGTTGGATAGGCTATCAGTCAAAGGGATACAACATCATCCGCACGTTTGGGATGATTGCGCCTTTTGTCGTGCTTGGAATTGTTTTGGCGATTGCTTTTTTCAGAAAAAACAAGACGTTTCAGCAAGTTGTTGTTTCGATGTTGTTGGCCATATCTGTCTATTATTTTACTGCGACGGTTGTGCACCCATGGTATGTGGCAGTGCTCTTGATTCTTTCAATTTTTACACGTTTTCGCTATCCGTTGGTTTGGACACTTGTCGTCATGTTTAGCTATTTTGCCTATTCGAATCCGGATTTTAAAGAGAATTTTTGGTTGTTGGCAATCGAGTATGGAATGGTTTACAGTTGGTTTATTTATGAATTGTTTTTTGTTCGAAAAGAGCGTTCGTTTATCCAAATGGATAAATCACTTAAAGTTCTTTAATTAATCAACAAATTACGAGAAGAAATTCCACACGATGCCAAATCTGAGTTTGGTGTCGCGATAAGGATTGGTAGGAGAAGAAAAGCCGTCCGTACTCGGGCTGATATTTTCGTATTTGAAGAAAATGCGTGCTTGGCGGACTTTGAAGTTGATGAAGAAGTCGAGGCGTGGGAATCCTATTTCTTTTTTATCTTGAATAAAAAACTCGCCTAGGACAGGATTGTATTCGTTGGCTAAATAGTCTGAAAAATAGTTGATTGTAAATCCGGTTTGAATAAACAAGGCTTTTTTAAAGACTTTGTCAGTATAATAAAATGTATTTCTGGAAATAAAATCCGGAACCCGAAGAAATTGTTCCCCTTGCGATACATTTTGATAGAGCAGGGTGTTGGCCAAGGCTAATTTCCAATATTTAAATTCTTTAAACGCTTTGATTTTGATATAACTGATGTCTTCACCGGCTTGAAACGGGCGAACCAACTGCACGTTTTCTTCATTGGTAGTATTGGCGTAATATATATAATCTTGAATTCGTGTGGCACTCACGCTAACATCTGCCCATTTTTTTGAAGTCAGGTTTAAGCTAATATTTTGCGTTTTGGTATTAGAAAAATTATTTTCCCAGTTATAAAACATATAGTCACTCTGGAAAAGTTGGGCTGTGAAATCCGGTGCTTTCGAGTTTGTCAAAAAGGAAACTTTCACAACAGAGAGGCTGTCAATTGCATAAGCTGCTTCGGCTTTCAGATAATTACCGTCGTAATCGCCTGTAATATTCAGCAAGGCATCGGCTTTCATGTCGATTTTACCAAATCTTTTTTTCCATTCGCCACCGGCTGAAATGATGTCGCCTTTTAGTTCGTTTTTGATAGTCCTATCCTCAAAAAACACAACGGAGTTGTATCCGTAGAAATAATTGGTATGACTGATTTTTCCTTTTAGATAACCGTATTTGGGATGATCGTAAGCAATTGAAAATTGGTTAACTACTTCATTTTGATCGACGCGGTCTTTGACAACCGGCGTGAAAGAATCACCAAAAAAAGCATTGGCTTGATCTTGATCAAACTTATAAAACTTACCTTCTGCCTTAAACACATGCCCAATTTTGAAACCGCCGACTTTTAAACTATCTTTTTTGACGTTAAAAAGCGCGTACTCCTGTTCCAAATATCCCCGTTTCCCGTCGATAAAACTCTCGGCATCTTGAAAGTTGACCGGCAACCTGCCACGGTCTTGAAACTGGGGTGTGTCACCTTCAAAATCCAACAGTCCTTGGGGTGTGAGCCCACCGTTTTCATCCGATTTGAAATCGTGCGCCACCAAATGAAACCGCGCCTTGTACCGGTTGCTTTTCGTCCGGTAATTAAACGTGAAACGGAACAGCCCGTTGCTGGTTTCGATGTGCTGAAAATTACCCAGAGAGCGCAAACCTTTGTAGGCAATTGAAAAATTGAACCGGCGTGAGGTGTTGAGCGTGATGAGTGCGTCCAAGATTTGACCCTGTTCGAATACTGATTTGTACATCAAATCGGAAAAAGGGGTGGGCACCTCATAATAATTGATGTCTTCTACTTCCAGATAATTTTGGTGTTTTGTTCTGAAACCCATGCTCGGAAAAGCATCCGCGTGGCTGAAGTCGTATGCCAATTCGTTGTAGGGCTGCCCGATGTTTGGGAATTCCAAAAGTTCAAAATTGTCTTTTCGTTTGTAGTTGAGTTTGTAATCTTTCAAGATTGTCAAACTTGTATCGACGTAAGTGGTGTCGTAGCCGTGCGAAATAATCTTGTAAAGTGTAATATCCGGTTTTTCGAGCGCCATCTTTTGTTTTCTCAATTCACCGCGCTTGGTTTCGGTTTGTTGCCCGGTGTTTCCTCCAAATCGGCGGTTGCCTAAACCGGGAAGTTGTGAATACACATCAACAGTTGCTAAACATAGTACTATAACTGTCAAAATATATTTCAGGCTATTTACTTTCATGCGGTTGAGCTGACTTTCACTTGAGTTGAGAATAACAGCAAAAATACATTATTTGGATGTATAATATAATCTTTGAAAGCTAAAAAAAAGGCTGCTTGAAAAATCAAACAGCCTTTATATTAAAAGTAATTAACTTTAGTAACCTGGATTTTGATCAGCAGATGAAATTGCTGGGTTTCTTTCAATTTCTTGTTGAGGAATTGGAAACAAGTTTTGTCTTACAGGATTAAATACAGCATTAGGTTTTAATTGAATGATGTTATCCAATAAACCTAATCTTTTGGTTGTGTTGTATCGATCTGAACTACCTTCAGCATATAACTCAACAAATCGTTCATGAGCTATTATATCAATAAAATTGCTCGCATTAAGTGTCACATCACTTAAACCTGCACGTTGTCTTACTATATTTAAGACAAAACTAGCATCTATAAAATTGTTTTCACGAGCCAAAACTTCTGCGTAAAGCAATACAACATCAGCGAAGCGGTACACGTATGTATCATCTGCTCCATCTCCTGGGCGACTGTATTTTTCTATTTGAAAATTTGTACCGGTTGGAACAATTAATCCTCTTCTTTGGTCACCTGGCTCAAAGGCACTTAATAAAAAGCTTGATGGAGCAACCTCAAATCGTCCACCCCTAGAATTGTTGAAGAAGAATCCCATTCCATTACCATCTGTTGCAGTAAATTTAATTGCAAAAATGGTCTCAGTAGAATTTGCAACCGTTCCGTTAGCAGGGTCTCCAAAAAGGCTGGCGTAAGAAGTAGCCAAATCAAAATTTCCACTATTTAAAACATCTTCGATAAAAGGTTTTGCTTGTGGATATTGACCTTGCTCAAATAAGACATGTGCCTTAAGCGTTTTGGCTGCCGAGTTATTAAATGCATAAGTAGATTGATCAAAACCATTCATTAAAGAAATTGCTTGATTGAGATCTGAATTTATTTGCGTAAAAATCACTTGAGTTGTCTCCCTAGGAGCATCAGTACTCACAATTTCTGAGGAAGAAAGCGGAGCTTTAGTAACAAGTGGCACGCCACCATACATACGAACTAAATTGAAGTAGAGTTGAGCTCTAATACCCAAAGCTTGTCCAGTTATGATATCTCTATCTGATTGATCTATATTGGTTAAACCGGGTACTAGTTCTATAATTCGATTTGCCCTAAAAATTGCACTATAGTGAGCAGTCCAAATTTGTTGGACATCTATGTTGTTTATACTAGGGTCATTTGATCCAACCTCAGCAAAAGAAGGGAATGAGCCAGAGTGTCTGTATTCGTCGGCGAATAAACCTGTCAAAAAGATATAATCACCAGAATATATAGAAGCTGATTGCAAACCTCCGTAAAGACCGTTTAGAGCATCGGTAGCAGTGTTGATGTTAGTTATTTGCTGCTCACCAGGAAGGTTTAGTTGGGGTTCGGTGTCTACAAATTCATCAGCACAAGAAAAAACAAGTACTGAAAGAAATATTAAACTTAATTTATTAAATTTTTTCATCGTGTGTTATTTTAAAATTTAAGGTTAAAACCAATCTTTACAGTTTTGTTTAATCCTTGAGTAAAGAAATCAGTACCTCTTGATACATTAGCAGAACCAAAGGTATTTATTTCAGGATCTAACCCACTATAGTCAGTTTCGGTGTAAAGGTTGTCTCCACCAACGTATACACGAAGTGAATATTTGTCACCTGTCCAATCTTTTGGGAGTGTGTACCCGATTACAATTTCTTTAAGTCTCAAGTAATCTCCTTCTTCGACAAAAAAGTCAGAGTCTTGATTGTTAAATGATTGGGCGGAGCCAAATCGCGGCGCAGGAACATTTGTATTGGTGTTTGTTGGTGTCCAGAAGTTGGTTTCACTTTTGAATTTGTTGAAACCAGCACTACCTGTCGCTCCGGCAAATTGTCTTGTTGCATTAAATATATCTTTTTGAATTTCGAATTGAAAATTAGCAGATAAATCAAATCCTTTCCAAGAAAACGAATTTCTGAAGTTACCTATTGCACCTGGATTTGGATTTCCAATAAAAGTCCTGTCATCTGCAGTGATATTCCCGTCGCCATTAATATCGATAAATTTAATATCACCTGGTCGAATACCTCTTGCTTGAACAGCAGCAGGAATTTCATCTAAAGTTTGATATAAACCATCCGCTTTCAGTCCAAAGAATGCACCCAAGGCTTGACCCACAGCAGTTCTGGATGCAAATCCTGAGTCAATTGGGATAAACTCACCATTGGCATCTCTGGTTAACTTAGTGACCTCATTAGAGTTCCACGAAATTTGAAATTGGCTATTCCACTTGAATTGACCTTCAAAAATTCTTGCATTGATACTAAGCTCATGACCTCTATTCTCCATTTCGCCTACGTTTTCAGTAATGGTAGTGAAACCTGATGAGTTTCTCAAAGGTCTATTAAGAAGCAAATCTTCGGTGTCTTTTCTATAGTAATCATAAGTTATATCGATTTTACCAAATAAAGTTAAATCGACACCAAAATCTGTTTGAGTTGTCGTCTCCCATTTCAAATCGGGATTAGCCAACTGGACTATTGCATTTCCAGGTGTTCCTGCGAAATCAACTGAACCTGTCAAAAAGAATGAATCAAAGTTTCCAATACCTGACTGGTTTCCAGTTTGACCCCACGAAACTCTTGTTTTCATGCTGGTAACAATATTATTTTTAAACCAACTGTCTTCAGAGAGAACGTAAGCACCTGAAACTGCAGGGAAATATCCAGTTTGATTGCCATTTCCAAATCTGGATGACGCATCAGCTCTAAGTGTACCTTCAAAGAATAATTTGTCTTTATAGCTTACACCGGCACGGCCAAAGTAAGAAAACAGTTTGTTTTCAGTTATAAAATTGTCCCCTTGAATAACAGTTGCGCCATTTAAAACAGATTTAAACCCAAAAGGGAAATTTTGTCTATCTACTTCTGTTTGATCGGTATTGACACCTTCAAATGAGAAACCGGCTAAAGCTGTGACATCGAATTCGCCAAATTTTTGGCGATAGTTAATAGTTCCCAGTCCATTCCAGTTGTTAACCAAAAGGATTTCCTTGAATATTTCACCATTAGCCCCTAGTCCTTGCGCGGAATTTGGAGAAAAACGTCGAGTTGATTTAAAATCCAAACGGTCAAGTGATAATCTACCATATACATTAAAGTGATCATTGATGAAGTATCGCATACCCATATTTGTCAAAACCCTGAATGTACGTTCGTCTGAATCATCCTCTAAAGCGTTTTGTAGTGGATTTGAAAATGAAAAATCGGTCGGAGGCGTAAAATTTCCTAATTCGTCTCTTAACGTAGCTCCCGGAGTTTCCAATACGGAGGTTGCAAATGCACCGAATATATTGTTATCACTATTGATTCGAGAGTTGTCAGCTTCTGTGATACTGATGCCGGCATCTAAGTTAAATTTATCAGTTGGTTTAAAATCAACATTCAAGCGTAAAGATCTTCTGTCAAATTCTTGACCATAGATAACACCCTCTTGCTTAAAATCAGTAAAGTTTGCATAGAACGTTGCTTTCTCATTTCCACCCGAAACACTAACATCAGTTTGCTTAACTTCAATATTTCCCGGTTTATGTATTTCATTAACGAAATTATCACCAAAAGAAAGAGCATAAAAAGCTTCCAGTTGTGCTTGATCGGTAGGATCTGTAAATCCTTGAGCTGCAAATTGATTAATTCCAGTAAAGGCACCTCGAGATGCAAATGCTGGAATGGTAGGAAAACTACCTGCTAACGCAGTATCTGCAAAACGAAAGTATTCTCCCGTTGTCATTATATTATAACGATCAATTTCTTCCTGAAATCCATAATAGGAATTCACTTCGACCGATACTTTACCAGATTTACCACGTTTGGTAGTAATCAATACAACACCATTAGCACCTCGTGAACCATAAATGGCAGAAGCTGATGCGTCTTTTAGTACCTCAATAGAAGAAACATCGGCAAAGTTGATAGATGAAAGTACGTCATTATCTTGTCCACCGAAACCGTTGTCCCCAATTGCACCTGAAAAAATTGGAATACCGTCAACAACGTAAAGCGGCTCGTTTGAACCCGCAATAGAACTCGACCCGCGAACCCTTACTGAAAAACCTGCGCCAGGAGTTCCTGAATTTTGGTTCACTTGAAGACCTGTCACTGAACCCTGCAAAGCACCGGTAACGGTTGAAGTTGCAATCCCTTTTATGTCTTCCATCTTGGCAGACGAAACAGATGTTGTAAGGGATTTTCTCGATTTTTCACCAAAACCGATTACCACAACTTCAGAAAGAGCTTGGGTATCCTCCTCTAATCGCAGATTAACAGTGTTTGATTCCCCAATACTAATTTCTTGGGTTTTAAACCCAATGTACCTAAATATTAAAACCTGACCCTGAGAAACATTGATCGAATAGTTCCCGTCAAAATCAGTTTGTGTTCCGGTATTAGTGCCTTTAACTAACACACTTACACCTGGTAGAGGTGCTCCTATGTTATCGACAACTTTTCCCGAAACGGTCTTTTGTTGAGAAAATGCTGACAACGATAAAGTAAACAGCAAAACCAACGACAGTTTGGTAAATTTTACAATCATTTTAAATTTGTTTTTAGTTAAACTCGAGCAAACTTAAATAATTTTACAATAATTTTACTGTTAAATGTTAATTTATAAACATGTATTAGTTCATGTTATTTTATATTATGTTGATAATAAATAACATATGGTTTTTTGTTTAGACTTATTTTTTTTAGTTTAACTTTTTATTATGTTAACAAATAACTACTTAACAAATTTGCTCACCTGCGGTACCGATGAAGCCGGAAGAGGGTGTTTGGCCGGGCCGGTGGTTGCTACTGCGGTGATTTTGCCCGATAATTTCTCCAATAAAATACTAAATGACTCCAAACAAATGACGCAGAAAAACAGGTTGCTGTTGCGGGACATCATTCTCAAGGAAGCTGTCAGCTATGGAATTGCAGAAGTTTCTCCCGAAAAAATAGATGAAATCAACATACTAAATGCCTCCATTTTGGGGATGCATCTCAGTATTGCCCAATTGATCCCACAACCCGGATTCATCATGGTGGATGGCAACCGGTTCAAGCCTTATCAAGACATTGAACATGAATGTTTCATCAGGGGAGATGCAAAATATTTGAACATAGCCGCAGCTTCTGTCTTGGCCAAAACCTACCGGGATGAGTTGATGGAAAAACTACACAAAGATTTTCCGGTTTACCATTGGGCGCAAAACAAAGGCTATCCGACCCAAGCGCACCGCGATGCTATCCGAAAATATGGCGTCACGCCACATCACAGAAAATCTTTTCGATTGCTGCCAGAACAATTAGTTTTCGATTTCTGAAAATAAGATTTCTTCGGAAAACTCTGTTAATTCTGCTTCAAAAACCTTCGTAAAATGCTTTAAAAGTTTCTCTTTGACTTCTTCAACCGGTACTTCTTTTTTTAGTTCTTTCACCAAAGAAGTTACGCCCTTTCCTTTTATTCCGCACGGGATAATGGCGCTGAAATAGCTGAGGTCGGTATTGACGTTCAGCGCAAAACCATGCATGGTTACCCAACGGGAAGCACGTACGCCCATCGCGCAAATTTTTCTGGCAAAAGGAGTGCCTACATCCAACCAAACGCCTGTTTCACCGGGGCTTCGCTCACCTTTCAGCCCGTAATCGTTTAATGTTAAAATAATAACCTCTTCGAGGTATCGGAGATATTTATGGATGTCCGTAAAAAAATTGTCTAAATCCAATATTGGGTAACCAACGATTTGTCCTGGTCCGTGGTAAGTGATGTCGCCACCGCGATTGGTTTTGAAAAAAGTAGCCTCCATTTTTTCAAGCTGCTGCATATTGACCAATAAGTTTGCTTGGTCACCGCTTTTCCCTAAGGTGTAAACGTGCGGATGTGACACAAAAAGAAGATAGTTAGGCGTGGTGTGCCCGGTCTGATTTCTTCGATTGGAAATTTTGATATCTACCGTTTTTTTAAACAAACTTTCTTGAATATCCCAAGCGGATTGATAAGATTTTAATCCGAGGTCTGCAAATTGTATATTCGTATTTTTCATCGGTTCGGATTGTTCAGGATGATGAGCGCGGCGATTACACCCGGAATCCACCCGGCAATTGTTAATATAAAAACAATCAAAACCGATCCACAGCCCTTATCGATGACCGAGAGAGGCGGAAAAAAAATGGCTAACAGAACACGCCAAAAGCTCATATAAATTAAGTGGTTTAGGCAAAGGTACTAAATTGTAAAAGAAAAACAGATTGCCAGCTTACGCAACATATTCCAAAAGTTTGGCGACCATGTTTTTGCTCCCACAATAAAACGGAGTCCGTTGGTGCAATTCGCCCGGGATGATGTCCAAAATGCGTTGCCCTCCGTCAGAAGCTTCTCCACCGGCTTGTTCCACCACAAATGCCATCGGGTTGCATTCGTAGAGCAAACGCAATTTCCCGTTTGGCGAAGCAGACGTTTGCGGATACAAATAAATACCGCCTTTGATCATGTTTCGGTGAATGTCCGACACCAAAGAACCGATGTAACGCGAAGTATAAGGTCTGTTTTCTTTTTCCTCTTGGCAATATTTGATGTAGTTTTTTACACCCTGAGGGAAGTGTATGTAATTGCCTTCATTCACTGAATAAATCTGGCCGTTTTCAGGAATGCGGATGTTGGGGTGTGAAAGATAAAAAGTTCCGATGGCCGGATTGAGTGTAAACCCGTTCACGCCGTGGCCGGTGGTGTAAACCAACATGGTCGAAGTCCCGTAAATAACATATCCGGCAGCAACTTGGCGATTTCCCGGTTGCAAAAAATCTTCCAAAACAACCGGTGTTCCCGCAGAAGAAACGCGTCTGTAAATGGAGAAAATAGTTCCCACCGATACATTTACATCAATGTTGGACGAGCCATCCAACGGATCCATCAACACCACGTAGTGGTTATTTGAAGATTCCGTGTTGCCTTCCACCCGAAGGAAATCATCGCACTCTTCAGAAGCTATCCCACAGACAATTTCACGATGGGTCAGCGTTTTGATGAAAATTTCATTGGCAAACACATCGAGTTTCTGCTGGCTCTCTCCTTGTACATTTATATTCCCCGAACTCCCGATAATATCCACAAGGCCCGCTTTATTTACTTCATGATTAACTACTTTTGCAGCTAGGCGGATGGAATTAATGAGCCGCGAGAGTTCTCCGGTCGAAAAAGAGAAAGCAGATTGATTTTCAATGATAAACTCACCCAAAGTTTGATTTTGAAACGCCATAGATTGTAAATTTGATTACAAATATCGGATAATTTGTTATAATATTTAAAATTTATGGTCGATTGTATATTGTAATTTAACTTTGTGTTTTATTTGTAAAAAAATGTTTGTAAAAATAAGAAAAGCAACCACCAAAGATGTACCGGAGATACTCAATCTCATTCGCGAATTGGCAGTGTTTGAACGCGAACCGCATGCCGTTGAAGTCACTGAGGAAGAATTACTTCAAGATGGTTTTGGTGAAAACCCGGCTTTTGAAGCACTTGTCGCCGAAACCAAAAACGGCATTGTGGGCATGGCTCTTTATTACTATCGCTATTCTACTTGGAAAGGGAAAACCATCCACCTCGAAGATTTGATTGTCAAACAAGCAAATAGGGGAACGGGAATTGGCAAATTACTTTTCGAATCTTTTTTGGAAGAAGTGAAAAAACAAGGTGTCCGCCGTGCCGAATGGGTTGTTCTAGACTGGAATCAAAACGCGATTGATTTTTACGAAAAATATGGTGCGTCTATTTTGAGAGACTGGCACTTGGTACAAATAGATAACCAAACCATTATGAAAAATTCAAAATAGAAAATGAGAATATTCAAGTTTGGCGGAGCCTCTGTCAAAGATGCAGCAGGCGTTCGCAATCTGCACTCGGTTTTGCATAAAACTGGGCATGAAAACACCCTTTTGGTCATTTCTGCCATGGGAAAAACAACCAATGCGCTGGAAATCATTATTCATAATTATTTTCATAAAACTGAGGAGCTTCAAAGCAGCATTCAGGATGTTGTAAAATATCACAACCAAGTTGCCTTGGATCTTTTTGAGGACGACGGGCATCCAGTTTTTGGTAGGATTTACCAGTTGTTCGACGAGCTCAAAGGTTTGTTGGAAAGAAATAAGTCTCCCGAGCACAGCTTTGTTTACGATCAAGTGATTGGTTATGGGGAATTAGTTTCTACCACCATTGTCAGTTATTACCTCAATCATGCCGGGTTGTCAAATGATTGGGTCGATGTCCGGGAATTAATCAAAACTGACAGCAATTTCAGAGATGCCAACGTAAACTGGGAATTGACCCAACAAAATGTATCAAAATCAATACAAAAAAACAAACTCTATATCACTCAAGGATTCTTAGGTTCCGATTCAAATTCTTTTACCACGAGTTTGGGCAGGGAAGGTTCGGATTATACCGCGGCCATTTTCGCTTATTGCTTAAATGCCGAAGGCGTGACCATATGGAAAGACGTACCCGGTGTGCTCAATGCCGACCCGAGGTATTTTGAGAACGCAACCCTATTGCATCAAATTTCCTATCAGGAAGCCATCGAATTGGCTTTTTACGGCGCGTCCGTTATCCATCCAAAGACTTTGCAACCGCTTCAGCGAAAAGAAATCCCACTTTTTGTGAAATCGTTTATCAACCCCGAAAATGAAGGGACCTCGGTGAGAAAAGGCCAGACGTTGATTCCCAACGTGCCTTGTTTTATCGTCAAAAAAAGCCAAGTGCTTATTTCCCTTTCTTCTCTCGATTTTTCTTTTATTGTAGAAGACAACATCCGCGAAATTTTTGGCTTACTGGCAGATTATAAAATGAAAGTAGATGTGATTCAAAACTCTGCCATCAGTTTTTCGGTGTGTGTGGACAACAAATTCAATCATTTGGAAGAATTATTGGCGCGGTTGAGAGGCAAATTTAAGGTCACTTGCTACGACAATGTTTCACTTTACACCATTCGACACTATGATGAAAAGAGCATCAAGAGTTTAGACAACGGACACAATGTGTTGCTCAAACAGCTGACGGCGGAAACCATGCAAATGGTTGTGCAAAACGGTGATTGAGTTATTTATAAGGTGCGTTTTCTGGCCTCCGGAAGATTGGTTTTGTTGCGGGTTGCGTCAAACTTTTAGCAGGATGAATCAACGCGCTTTATTTTTGTGTATTTTTGTATAAACCTCAAACCAACCATGTCCTTAGTCACACCCAAAGAAATTGCCAAAGCCATCAAGGTAGATAAATACAGGTTTATCGGAACTTTCTTGGGATGGGTTTTGATGAAAATATTGAAAATATCGACCCTCAACAAAATATACAACCGCAACAAGCATTTGGATGCCGAAGCGTGTTTGCAGAGTTTGATGAATGAATTTCAAATCAATTTTGATATTCCGGAAGAAGATTTCAAACGGCTCCCAAAAGAAGGCCCTTTTATCACGGTTTCTAACCATCCGCTCGGCGGTATCGACGGAATTTTGCTCCTGCATTTGATGCTCGAAAAAAGAAGCGACTTTAAAATCATCGGAAATTTTTTGTTGCAACGGATTGAACCCCTTAAAGATAAAATACTGCCGGTCAACCCATTTGAAGACCGGAAAGATGCCAAATCGAGTTTCATGGGCTTTAAGACTGCTTTGCAACACCTGCAAGACGGCAAACCGTTGGGTATATTCCCTGCCGGCGAGGTCTCAACCTATCGCGATGGAAAATTATTGGTCGACAAACCTTGGGAAGAAACAGCCATCAAACTGATAAAAAAAGCCAGAGTTCCGGTGGTGCCAATTTATTTTCATGCCAAAAACAGCAAGACATTTTACTTTTTGTCACAAATCAGCGACCTGCTTCGTACGGCCAAACTACCTTCAGAATTGCTTTCACAAAAAAACAGGGTTATTCACGTTCGCATCGGAAGACCAATTGGTGTTGACAGTCAAGATGAAATCGATTCAATTGGTGCTTATTCGGGCTTTTTGAGAAGAAAAACCTACTTGTTAGCAAAACCATTTGAAAAAGAGCGTTTCAATCTGAAAAACAAACTCAAAATACCCAAACCACCCAAAAAAATCATCAAACCCATCGACCAAAAAAGCATCATTCAGGAAGTCGATTTGATCCGGGCTTTGGGTACAAGATTGTTGGCGAGTAAGAATTATGAAGTTTTTCTTGCTGAGGCAATTCAAATCCCGAAAATTTTGAGGGAAATTGGCCGCCTGCGCGAAATTACCTTCCGGGAAATTGGTGAGGGAACTAACCAAGCCATCGATTTAGACGCGTTTGACACCTACTATCATCATTTGTTTTTGTGGGATAATGAAACCCAAAAAATAGTTGGTGCCTATCGGATGGGATTGGGTAGCGAGATATTTGCCAAATATGGCATCAACGGGTTTTATTGCCAAGATTTGTTTCGTTTTGAACCCGAACTCTACGGTATGATGAGACAAACCATAGAGATGGGGCGCGCGTTTATCATTTCCGAATACCAACAGAAACCCATGCCTTTGTTTTTGCTTTGGCGTGGCATCATTCATACAGCACTTCGCAATCCCGAACACAAATTTTTGATGGGGGGTGTGAGCATCAGCAACCGTTTTTCAAACTTTTCAAAATCGTTGATGATACAGTTTATGAAATCGCATTACTACGATCCGTATATCGCACAATACGTCCACCCGAAAAAAGAATTTAAAGTCAATTTGGAAGACGCAGATAAAGATTTTGTGTTTGACGAAACGGAAGCCGATCTCAACAAATTTGACCGTTTGATTGATGAACTCGAGCCCGGCACACTCCGCCTTCCCGTTCTTTTGAAGAAATATGTCAAACAAAACGCCAAATTGGTTGCTTTCAATGTAGATCCCTTGTTTAACAACTCGGTTGACGGATTGATGTATTTAAGAATCGCTGATTTGCCTGAAGAAACCGTCAAACCGGTGATGGAAGAGTTTCAAGCTGAGTTAGAACGAAAATTAGCCGAACAACATGGGGGAGAGGCATTAGAGGAAAATGACTAATAAACTGATGTTGAAAACTTTGCTCAAAGCCCGCATCTTAAATGTAGGATAATAGGTTGCTTAATCAACAAAGCAAAATCACTCAACGATTCAACAGCTCGATTTCTTCTTCCCGAAGCAAGCGGTATTTACCTAACGGCACGTCAAGAAGAATATTCATAATACGTATGCGCCTTAATTTGATGACTTCGTAATCGAAATATTCGCACATCCGGCGAATTTGCCTATTCAATCCTTGCGTCAAAACGATTTTGAAGCTGTAGTCGTTTACTTTTTCAACCTTGCATTTTCGGGTTACCGTATTGAGAATCGGTACTCCTTGGCTCATTTTTTGAATGAAATCCGGCGTAACCATTTTGTTGACTGTCACAAGGTATTCTTTCTCGTGAAAGTTTGCAGCACGTGATATTTTATTGACGATATCACCATCATCTGTCAATAAAATAAGCCCTTCGCTGTTTTTATCTAATCTGCCAATCGGAAAAATTCTTTTTGGGTAATTGATAAAAGAGATGATGTTATTTTTTACTTTTTCATTGGTTGTACATTCTATCCCTACAGGTTTGTTGAATGCCAAATAGATGTTTTCTTTCTTTTGTTGGGCGATTGGTTTTCCGTCCACGGCAACAAGGTCAGCCACGCTTACTTTCGTGCCTAATTCAGGTAGTTTCCCATTGACGGTGATTCGTTTTTCTTCTATGAGCTTATCCGCCTGCCGCCTGGAGCAAAAGCCTGATACACTTAAAAATTTATTGAGGCGTGTCAAAGAATCATCCATGAGAAGAAATTAAATGCGAAAGATACGCAATGAATTTATCGAACTTAAAACCATAGCAACCATAGAAAATAAAATCAATTGATGAAAGGTGAAGCCGAGATCAAACAAAAATCCGAACAAAACCGGTCCGATGGCAGTTGAAAATATCATCACTGTGATAAAAACACTCCGCACCGAACCCAAAAAGGCAATTCCGTACATTTCAGCCAAAGCTGAGTTTTTCACCGTGTTGCTAAATCCGTTGGTCATACCGATACCCGCCAAAAACAACGGATAAACCCAAGGCGAGTCGATGAAATAAAAAGCAGTCAAACCTGTGAGAAAAGGCAATAAGATGATTGGATACATTTTTTTGGCTGAAAACCGGTCGGTCAGCAAACCGCCAACGATTGACCCGGTGGCGCCGGCTATAGCATAAGCGGCAAAACTTCCCGCCATCCAAGTAGGCGACCAACCTCTTTCCGCACCAATTTTGAGTTGAAAAAAGATGAAAGCAGTCCCGATGCTCGCCGAAGCAAAATTGCTTGGAGCCAAAATCAAAAACGCCCTTGATTTAAAAACATTCCAGGGTTTGGAAGCGTTTACTTCAGCCTGACTTTTTTTCGGTGAAGGCAAAAATAATTTAAGCTTTGCATATTGATTCTCCTTAAATAAAAAATATAAGACCAAAGGAATCAACATAAAAACCAGCAATCCTGCGACCACCAAACTATACCGCCAGCCAATCGCGCCTATCAACGACACAAAAACAATCGGGAAGACGGCTTCTCCAGCTGGATGCCCCAAAGCTGCAATACTAATAGCTTTCCCGCGGTCGAAATCAAAAAACTTACCCATGGATGTCAGTGAAGTATGTGTCATCAAACCCTGTCCGAAAAGACGTATCCCGAACAATCCGACAATCAGCATCGGGAAAAAATAGGCTTGCGACAAGAAAATTAATGAAAAGGCAAGCCCTGTCATCACGCGGATGGTAAATTTTGGCAGTCGGACTGTGTCGATAAACCGGCCTGCCCACGTAAGCATGGCTGCACTCATCAAAGTGGCAATCGCGTAAAAAGAACTGAACAAGCTGTCGGAAAGTTGAAAATATTTTTGGATATATGGGACGAACAACGACACAAAAAACGTCTGTCCGAAACCGGAAAAACAGGTAAGCAGGAATCCGAACAAAAGCAAGTTTCCGTTTTGCCTGATCAAAGCCAAAAGATGGCGCATATTCTTTTTTTTTGCAAAGATAAGTTGATATTTGAAGAATGCTATTTTTTTCTTGAACGGTCGGGCCTAAAAGGACTTCAACCCCAAAGTGCTGGAGATATGAGGCCTTTTTCTAAAAAATTACATCGCTGTCCGGTGAAAATAATTAACTGGGAATTTCATTTTCAATAGCTCAATTAATTTTTGATTTCCGATGCCAAAAAAGACTGTCAACTAATTTATATTTTCAAACAGCAAGCTTATATTTGGCTAAAGCTAGCTACTCCATTGTAGCCTATATCAGTTGCTTAAAAGCAACTGCAATTAATACCGTACTGATTCAATTGCGGTTGGCTTTAGCCAACCAAAATAGAATGGTGAACATCTCGGCTTTAGCCAAATTGAGTGGCTCTCGTCAAGGCAATATATTATGCAAATCAAGCGATTAAGGGGATTCAAAAAATTGATTTAAAATTTACCTGACAATAACAAAAAAAATATTTTCAACTTTTTATAAAACATTTTGTAACATTTAGAAACCGCTTTACGTAAAACCTAATGAACACAAAAAATGTTTTTTTAATTCCATGAGACAATTAAAAATCACCAAGCAGGTAACCAATCGCGAAACCGCTTCCTTAGACAAGTATCTTCAAGAAATCGGAAAAGTAGATTTGATTACAGCTGACGAAGAGGTAGAATTGGCCCAACGCATTAAAGCGGGCGACCAACGCGCACTCGAAAAATTAACCAAAGCCAACCTCCGTTTTGTGGTGTCTGTGGCTAAACAATACCAAAATCAAGGTTTGACGCTTCCCGATTTGATCAATGAAGGAAACTTAGGCCTTATCAAAGCAGCCCAAAGATTCGATGAAACCCGTGGTTTTAAGTTTATTTCATATGCGGTGTGGTGGATTCGTCAATCTATATTGCAAGCCTTAGCCGAACAATCCCGTATCGTTCGTTTGCCGCTCAACAAAATTGGCTCGATCAACAAAATCAACAAAATGTTTGCTTTCCTTGAGCAGTCTCACGAGCGTCCGCCAAGTGCAGAAGAGATTGCCAAAGAATTGGATATGACCGTCAACGACGTGAAAGAATCCATGAAAAATTCCGGCCGTCACGTGTCGATGGATGCACCTTTGGTGGAAGGAGAAGATTCCAATCTGTACGACGTACTCCGCAGTGGCGAATCGCCAAACCCGGATAGGCAGTTGTTGCATGAATCCTTGCGTGTAGAAATAGAACGCGCTTTGGAAACTTTGACACCGCGAGAGGCAGATGTTATCCGCCTTTATTTCGGTTTGGGAGACCAACACCCGATGACCTTGGAAGAAATCGGCGAAACTTTTGATTTGACCCGCGAACGCGTCCGTCAAATCAAAGAAAAAGCCATCCGCAGATTGAAACACACTTCGCGAAGCAAAATCCTGAAAACGTATTTGGGATAATATTTCTGGAAATTATATAAATCCATTTAGACCCGAAAGGTTTTAAAAACCTTTCGGGTCTTGTTATATATTGAAAATATCTCCGGTTTTGTTGATAAACTCGATAGAAACCTCACAGGTTTCTAAAACACCTATGAGGTTTAGGAATCATATTAAATCAATATGTTACCTTTGCTTAAATTTCTAGTTTATGTCTAAGATTTTAGTGGCACCCTCCCTCTTGGCGGCTGATTTTGCCAACTTGCAGCGCGATATCGAAATGGTCAACCAAAGCCAAGCCGATTGGTTTCACCTCGACGTGATGGACGGCGTTTTTGTGCCCAACATTTCCTTCGGAATGCCAGTCATCAAATCTATTGCCAAACATGCCAAAAAACCGCTCGACGTGCATCTGATGATTGTCGATCCGGATAGATATTTGAAAACGTTTGCCGATTTGGGAGCAAGCGTTTTGTCGGTTCATTACGAAGCCTGCCCACACCTGCACCGGACTTTGCAAGGTATCCACGGATTGGGTATGCAAGCGGGTGTCGCCATCAATCCGCACACTGCGGTTGAGTTATTGGAGGACGTGATTCAAGACATCGATTTGGTTTGCCTGATGAGCGTAAATCCCGGTTTTGGCGGCCAAAAATTTATCGAAAACACCTATCGGAAAATAGAAAAATTGCATAAAATAATCGACAGGAATCACGCCACGACGAAGATAGAAATTGATGGCGGTGTAAATGCGGAAAACGCCCGGGCACTTGTAAACGCTGGAGCAGATGTGTTGGTAACGGGAAATTTTGTCTTCAGCTCAGAAAATCCGACACAGACCATCGAAGATTTACACGGCCTTTTTGTTTAAAAGAATAAGGCAAAGTATTTCCAATCAATTAAAAATGTTTTCAGTACGTATTGAAAACGTTACCGATCAATTCATCAAAACGTGTCAGATTTAGTGATAAAAATGAGTCAAGACCAATCATTTCATAACGCTGTGGAAACATTATTGGATTACTTCCAAAAGATGATGCCTCTGAGCATTGCGGAAAAACAGTTGGCAATCAATTTTTTCAAACCACGGCTTTACCTAAAACGGCAGTATGTGTTGCAGAATGGTGATGTCTGTACGCAGTTTAATTTTGTGGTCAGTGGTTGCCTAAGGATGTATAAAGTGGACGAAAAGGGCAACTTTCATATCCTTCAGTTTGCCGCCGAAAATGGTTGGATGTTAGACCTCGGCAGTTTTCACGGAAAAACACCTTCCGAATTAAATATCGATGCGCTTGAAGACAGCACAGTATTGCAAATTAGCTATGACAATCTTATTGCACTCTATACGGATGTTCCCAAGTTCGACCGTATTTTTAGGGTGCTTATTGAAAACAGTTTTGTGTCGCTCCAAACTAGGTTGTTGCAAAACATCAGTTCTACAGCCGAGAATAGGTATTTGTCCTTTATGGAAACCTATCCACACCTCACCAATCGCTTGCCACAAACCCAAATAGCCTCTTATTTGGGCATCACCCCTGAATTTTTAAGCCGCTTGCGCAATCGTCAAGCCAACCCAAACGCTTAACCTACATCAACAGTATTTCTTAATGTAGTTTATTGGAACGCATCTCTTTTCCGATGCAACTTTGCCGTATCAAAAATTAAGAAAAGAAAGGTATTAAAAACCTTAATCACATCAAATGAAAAAGAACAAAACCTTTAAAAGCAAGCTGCTATTGGTTTGCTTAGTGCTGCTATTGATTACTCATTTTTCTTTTGCACAACAGTATCAAGAAAATACCATTCCAAAAGACGGCAACATTTATTTAAACCCGGAGTTGGGCAATGACCATAACAGCGGAACAAAGGGAAATCCACTGAAATCTTTGTTTGAGGCAGCACGCCGTTTGAACCAAGCCAATGGTAAAGGAGTCATCACTATTTTTCTTTCCGAAGGTTTATATGGCTTAGGTGCTACGGTAACTTTTCATCCGGCTAACTGGCACTTTACCAGAGAAGGGCGACTTACCATCCGTGCTGAAATTCTGCCCGATGATGCCGGTTGGGATCCGGGGAAGATGCCGGTAATTATTTCCACGATGCCACTGAATTTTAAGCCTTATGGGAATGAAGATGGCCTTGGTGGCACCTCTTATGGAATTCAGATAGAAACCAGCCATGTAACTATTCAAGGCCTTAGAGTTTTGGGTTCACCCTTACATGAACGCCCCAAGGACGGCATGGTGAAGCGAAATTACCCCATAGTCCGTGAAGGATTAAACTTGGATGATCTAAGGGTTACCCAATGCTTATTTATTGGAGATATTCATGCCACCCCCAACCATTTGGCTATTTTGGCTAGCGGCCAAGGTGTGGTGGTAGATCATTGTGTGTTTTACGGGGTGAAAGATGCTGTGGTGTTTTGGTTTTCGGATACGCCTTCCGAAAATTCTGAAATGCATCACAACCTGATTGTGAACATCTATGGAGCGGCGGTGTGGTCATGGTCTGTAGATAAGGATTTCAGATATTATAACAATGTAGTGGCTGATGCCGAGATTTTTTGGGTTTTAGACAAAGAAAAGAATTCCAATAAAACGTTCAATCTTTCAAACTCCATGGTCATTGGGTACAACCACTTTGTGAATGAAGGTGGCGGCGCATCAGGCTTTGGAACACCTGCCAATCCAAAACTTTTGAAATACGGAAAAGATGTCATCATTAAAAAAGAGGGGAAAGTAGAAATTGTGAAAGACCCTACCAGCAAATATTACTTGCACCTTAAACCTGGAACGCTTGGGTCGGAACTTGGTGCCGGGCTATTTATGAATTAAATTTTTTCTACCATGATAAACGTTCTTTTAAAGAAACCATGCCTAATAAGCAGATATATGAATTAAAATATAGGATTTTGACGCTTTTATTTTTGCTTGTTTTTGCATTGTTTTTTGTGGATGCATATAATCAAACGAATAGCCCAAAAGCGTTGAGGCATTTCATGCAAACATCCGCAACACCTCCCAATTCCATACCCTAAGTCAATAATCCGGTAAAGGGGAACTGTGTGAAATCGGATGATGCCGCTATCTATTATGAAGTATATGGCACAGGAAAACCCATTGTAGTCTTGTTCGATGAGCTGTTCGGTTCCACTTTCGAAATGAGCCGGTTTATTGACAGCCTATAAACGGATTATCAAGTTACAGCCATTTCAACACGTGGGCATGAGAAACATCTAATATATCACCAAACCCAAACGTTTTATGAAACTATTCATTTTTTACATTTTCCACCTTTATCGGCGGCCTAAACTTGTTTAGGTATTGTAGAGGGTTTATTCATCAAAAACTGCATCTGTTTCTAAATTAATGGTACGAATTGCTTATCAAAATTAAACGGAGTTTTCCGCCCCAATCCCCTATCTTTGCCCGAAAACTTTCACGCATGATGCAAGCTGAAGATTTTATAGCTGCCGATTCTCCAACAAACGCCGATTCGGGCGTGATCAATTGCGAGGCTCCGAGCAACATCGCGTTGGTGAAATATTGGGGAAAAACCGATGTACAAATTCCCGCCAATCCGTCTGTGAGTTTTACGCTCAGACATTCCAAAACAGTCACCACGCTCTATTACAGATTTATCGAGAATCCTTCGCCCAAAGTTTCTTTCGATTTGATTTTTGAAGGCAACCCCAATGAAGCTTTTAAACCGAAAATTCAGAAGTTTTTTGAGTTGGCCGAGGCCTATGTGCCGTTTGTCAAACACTACCATTTCGAGATTCACACCCACAATACCTTTCCGCACAGTTCAGGCATTGCTTCCTCTGCGAGTGGCATGGGTGCTTTGGCTTTTGGCTTGATGCAGTTGGAGAAAAAGCTCAACCCCCAATTATCCGAATCTTTTTTGAATCAAAAAGCCTCCTTTCTGGCACGTTTGGGTTCGGGAAGTGCTTGTCGAAGCATCGAAGGCCCTTTGGTTGTTTGGGGGAAACACGCGTATATTAAAGAGAGTTCAGACTTGTTTGGTGTCAAACCCGAAATAGAAATTCATCCCGTTTTTTTAGATTATCAAGACACCATTTTACTGATAGACATTGGTGAAAAAACCGTTTCGAGTTCGCAAGGCCATCAATTGATGCAAGGGCATCCGTTTGCCGAAAAACGGTTCACTCAAGCAAATGAAAATCTACTCAAATTGCTTATCGCCATGGAAACCGGCGATTTAGATCAATTTATCAAAATAACCGAAAGCGAAGCACTGACTTTACACGCTATGATGATGACATCGCAACCCTATTTTATTTTGATGAAACCCGAAACGCTTCAAGTCATTGAAAAAGTATGGGCTTTTAGAAAACAATCTACTGTGCCGCTTTGCTTCACGCTCGATGCCGGAGCCAATGTACATATGCTTTACCCAAAGGCAAACAAGAAATCAGTCATGGATTTTATCCAAAAAGAATTGTTGATTTTTTGCAGAAACAATGCTTTTATAGATGATGAGGTTGGAAGCGGGGCAAAATTGTTATAATTTTGCATTTTATTAAGAATGAATTTGTTACTTTTGATTGTGACTTAAAAAATAATTTATGAAAGGCCCTTTGTTTTACTCAAAAATTTTGCTTTTTGGCGAGTATGGTATCATCAAAGATTCGAAAGGTTTGTCCATTCCCTATAATTTTTACAAAGGTGCCTTAAAAAAAAGTAAAAATAAATCGGAAGCTGCCAGAAAATCATCCGAAGGTTTGCTGAAGTTTTATCATTATTTGGCTGGTCTGCAAGCCGCACTACCCGATATGGTTCGGTTCAATTTAGATGCGCTGCGAAAAGATTTGGACGAAGGTATGTATTTCGATTCTAGTATTCCGCAAGGATATGGCGTTGGGAGTTCGGGTGCTTTGGTCGCCGCGATATATGACCGTTACGCTTTTGATAAAATCACGGTGTTAGAAAACCTTACTCGTGAGAAACTGCTCCGCCTGAAACAAATTTTTTCAGAGATGGAATCTTTTTTTCACGGAAAAAGTTCTGGCCTCGATCCGCTCAACAGTTACCTAAGCCTGCCTATACTGATCAATTCCAAAGACAACATTGAGCCTACTGGCATTCCTTCACAAAAGAAAGAAGGCAAGGGAGCCGTGTTTTTGTTGGATTCGGGCATTGTGGGTGAAACCGCTCCGATGGTGCAGATTTTTATGGAAAATAGCAAAGAAGACGCGTTTAACGAGATGCTTCAAAAAGAATTTGTCCATTACACCAATGCCTGTGTGGATGATTTCCTCAAAGCAGACGTCAAATCGCTGTTTGGTAACATCAAAAAGCTGTCAAAAGTGGTGTTGGACAATTTCAAACCCATGATTCCCAATCAGTTTCACCAACTTTGGAAACAAGGAATCGAAACCAATGCCTACTACCTCAAACTCTGTGGGTCGGGAGGTGGTGGCTATATCTTAGGTTTTACAGAGGACTTAGCGCGCGCAAAACAAGCACTCAAAAACTATCATTTGGAAGTAGTTTACAACTTTTAATGCCTCATGCTTTCTCGAAAAAACAAACTGTTACTTCTGAAAATCTTCGGTTTGTTTGCGGTCGTCAGGGGCTATAATGTCATGGTTTTGGCTTTGGCACAATACTTAGCCGCAATTTATATTTTTTCACCCGATTTATCTGTCCGGCAAGTCTTGTTTGATCCGAAACTTTTCCTTTTGGTAGTAGCCTCCTCTCTGTGCATCGCTTCGGGCTACATCATCAACAGTTTTTATGATGCCGAAAAAGATTTGATTAACCGTCCGCACCGCACCGCTTGGGAAAGGCTCATCAGTCAACGAAGCCGGCTGCTCACTTATTTTTCACTCAATTTTTTAGCCGTTTTTGTAGCTGTTTTAGTTTCCTTTCGAGCCGCTGTTTTCTTTGGTGCTTATATCTTTGGGATTTGGATTTATTCCGTTCGATTAAAGAAATTGACGTTAATTGGAAACCTCGTTTCTGCATTTTTGACTATCACACCTTTTTTCGCGGTGTTTGTCTATTATAAAAATTTTCAAGAGGTTATTTTCGCCCATGCTACGGTACTTTTTTTATTTCTGTTGATGCGCGAACTAACCAAAGACCTCGAAAATCTCAAAGGCGATTTGGTGAAAAATTATCGGACAATACCGGTGGTTTACGGCGAACAAATATCTAAAGCCGCCTTCAGTATTTTATCTTTGGTTACGATTGTCGTAATCTTCATTCTCGTCAACCGATTCCCAATCGGATATATGTATCTGTATTACTACGGCTGTGTGGCGATACTCGTTTTGCTGTTGGTTTTTCTGTGGAAATCAAAATCAAAAATACACTATGTATTGCTACACAATCTGTTGAAAATAATCATCGTTTCGGGTGTTTTCAGCATTCTACTGATTGACGTGGATTTGTTGCTTCGCAAGATTTTTTAAACTCAAGCCTCACAGCCCGGATAGCCATCGGGAAAAAAACCTGTGAGGTTTGTTTTTAATTCCGAAACTCAGCGGTGTGAGGTCTCCTTCTGATTGATTATATTTGTTTATCATTTTCCATTTTTTATGAAAATTCTTCACCTCGACACCAACCACCCCCTTTTGATTGAACAACTTTCCACTTTGGGTTTCGAAAACCACAAAGACTACAATAGCACCAAACAACAAATTGAAAAAATCATATCCGGTTACGACGGCATCATCATCCGCAGTCGTTTCCCGATTGACCGGACATTTATCGAAGCAGCCAAAAACCTCAAATTCATCGGGCGAGTGGGTGCCGGTTTGGAAAACATAGATATTCAAGCCGCCAAAGAAAGAAACATTCAGCTCATCGCTGCCCCGGAAGGCAATCGGAACGCGGTGGGCGAACACGCCTTGGGAATGTTGCTCGCGCTGCTCAACAAAATGCATACGGCAGACCGTGAAGTCCGCGACGGGAAATGGTTACGGGAAGAAAATCGCGGAGTAGAGCTTGATGGGCAAACCGTTGGAATCATCGGTTATGGCAATACGGGCAAGGCATTTGCTAAAAAACTCCGCGGTTTTGACGTGAGGGTTTTGTGCCACGACATCCAGCCGAATGTAGGCGATGAAAATGCGAATCAAGTCGGTTTAGCGAAATTGAAATCGAAGGCGACCATAGTGAGTTTGCATATTCCGCAAACCCCCGAAACACAATGTATGGTGAATAAAAAATGGATTTCATCATTTAAAAACCCGTTTTGGTTTATCAACACCGCCCGCGGGAAAAGCGTGGTAACGACAGATTTGGTTGCCGCTTTGCAAAATGGGAAGATTCGCGGTGCGGCTCTGGATGTACTCGAATATGAAAAATCATCCTTTGAAAATCTGTTTAATGAATGCGAACTTTCGGAATCGCTTCAGTATTTGATTCAGGCAAAAAATGTGTTGCTTACACCACACGTTGCAGGCTGGACGGAGGAATCTCATCAAAAATTAGCTCAAACCATCGTTGATAAAATCAGAAAAATGTATCCATTTTAAAAAAAATTAAGCTGAATGCTTGCCCCACATTCATACATAAAATATCCGAATGAAGCCTTGGCGGGTTTGACACTTGCTTTGGTTGCTGGGATTTTCTTGTCCGATTGGTTCGATTTGTCGCTGACCGTTTTGTCCGTGTTTATTTTTGGCTGTTTTTTCTTGTTGGTTATACTCAATATACTGATGCGAAAAGTTTATGTCGAAAACGTCACCTTAGTCCGCGTATTTGGTATATTTTCATTGGTTTTGTTTATGCTTTTGGGTGCTTGGGTGTATCAATTGCACCAACCTAAAAATCAAAAACCACATTACGCAAACTATGTAAAACTAGACTCGCTCTCTACTTTGGTTTTAGAAGTAGCGGAAGAGCTGAAACCCAATGCTTTTGAAAACCGTTATGTGATGGAAGTTCATAAAATAGATTACACTTCAAGCTTTGGAAAATTGTTGGTCTCTATCCCGAAAAATGATTCGATTGAACCCAGATTAGGCCAGCTTTTTGTGATGCGGACGCAACTTCAACTACCATCATCAGCTCGCAATCCTTTTCAATTTGATTATCAAAATTACCTAAAACATCAAGGCATACGCTATCAGGCACGAGCAGATTCAATCCATTTTTTGCCGACAGGCCTTCAAAAAAAATCCATTTTCTATTCCATCGTCCAGTTGAGGAAAACACTTCAACATAGATTGCAACAACAAAATTTTTCTCCGGATACCTACGGTGTGATGAATGCCTTGTTGCTCGGGCAAAGGCAGGATGTCTCGGAAGAAGTCAACAACGACTACATCCGCGCCGGAGCCATTCATCTGCTGGCGGTTTCGGGCTTGCATGTGGGTGTAATTTTGTTTTTGGTATTGGGTGTTTTATCCCCACTCAAACGCCTGCGTCTCGGAAAATGGTTGGTGCTGTTGATTTCAATCGTTTCACTATGGATTTATGCCGCTTTGGCCGGGCTTTCACCTTCCGTCGTTCGTGCGGTTTGTATGTTTACCGCCATCGCGCTGGCCATGCATTTTCGGCAAACAACCTCGACAATCAACGTGGTTTTTATCTCAATGTTTATCTTAGTGCTTCTCAAACCCAACTTCGTTTTTGAAGTGGGCTTTCAATTGAGCTATCTGGCGGTGATTTCGATTATCTATTTTAATCCTTTCCTGAATGCTTTGTGGAAACCGCCGATTTGGATAATCCAAAAAGCATGGGATTTGATTACCGTTTCTGCTGCTGCCCAATTGGGTGTGATGCCTTTGAGTTTGTATTATTTTCATCAGTTTCCGGGCTTGTTTTTTCTGTCCAACTTATTTATCATCCCGTTTTTGGGATTGATATTAGGCACGGGGATTTTCGTTTTGATTGCCTCCTTTTTGGGAAATTTACCCTTGTGGATTAAAAACTTTTACGAGATTTTGATAAACTCCATGAACGGCGTTGTGGCTTGGGTAGCCAAACAAGAAGATTTCCTGATTGCCGGGATTCACTTCGACGGCTGGCTGCTATTGGGCTATGCTGCGATGATTGTAAGTTTGTTGTACGTTATCCTGAAAAGAAACTTCCGGGTTGTTTTCGTTTTTGGCATTAGTATTTTGCTTCTACAAGGAATTTATATTTACAAATCGAATAAACAAAATCGGCAAAGCGAATTTGTCATTTTTCACCAATCTAGAAAGTCACTTTTGTGTGAAGTAATGGGAAAGAATGTCCGTTTTTTTAAGGAAGAACCTTATGAACAAAACCTTAGTTTGATTGATTACCAAGTGGGGATGAATCTCCAAAAGGTTGAAATGGATTCGCTTCGCAATGTTTTTAGGTTTCGGAATCAATCTATTCTGTTGATAGGCCAAGCCGGGATATACAAAATTCAGGATTTTTACCCAGATGTAGTGATCCTGACTCAATCGCCTAAGCTAAACCTCAATCGGCTGATTCAAACTTTGCATCCCAAAACCATCGTCGCTGACGGATCTAATTACAAATATTTGGTATCGCTGTGGAGAAATACTTGCAAGAATGAGCAAATAACCTTTCATTCGACTTACGAAAAGGGATTTTTCAGATTGCATTGACAACGGTTGATGCTTTTTATTAACATACTTTTATCCAACTCAAAAACGATATTTGAATATCTTTGTTAAAATTGTTTTGCCAACGCCTTATGAGCCAGAAAGCTTTATTTTTCATTCCGGACATTAGTGGTTTTTCGGAGTTTGTCCACAATACCGATATCAATCACAGCCGACACATCATGTCTGAATTGTTGGAAGATTTGCTGGAAAACAATATCCTCAAACTGGAGTTGGCAGAAATAGAAGGCGATGCCTTGTTCCTTTATAAAACCCATAATATCCCCACGCTCGATCTTATTTTTAAACAAGTCCGCGTGATGTTTATCGGGCTTCAAAAACAACTGAAACGCTATCAATACGAACGCGTTTGCCATTGCGGAGCCTGTTCATCGACCGAAAATCTGAGCTTAAAATTCATCGTACATTATGGCAATGTTGAATTCATCAAAGTAAAAAAGTCTGTCAAACCTTTTGGCAGCGAGGTTATCAAAGCACATCGGTTGCTCAAAAACAAAATACCCATTGATGAATATGTCTTGTTTACAAAAAGTGTGTTTTCATTTGAAAATAACCACCAAGATGCTTTTGATTTTTTGAAATCCGCTATCGCGGGAAATGAAACCTATGATTTTGGCGAAATTGATTATTTCTATCTTCCGCTTGGTGAGTTGAAGAAAGAAGTCCCTTATGTGCCGGCAATTCCCTTGGATATTCCCAAGCATAAGTTGGTTTATGATGAAGAATTGATTGAAACCGACTGCCTTTCTTTATATGAAGTCCTCAGCAATTTTAAATATCGGAAATTGTGGAACAAGCACATCAAACAACTCGATTACGATGAAAGCCGGCTGAACAGGGTAGGCACGCAACACCAATGTATTGTGGGAAGAGGTAAAAAACTAATGCCCGTTACCATCAACAAACAAGTCGAACCTAAACAGTTGGTCTATGGTGAACGCATCAAGGAAATCCCCTTAGTGAAAAACCTGCACATCTATTTTGTAGTAGAAGAAGCTGGTCAAAAAAAGACGCGTTTGATAGCCGAGGTTTATGCAGATTTTACCATCTTTGGGCAAATTTTTAAATTTGCAGTCACGAGGGTTTTCAAAAAAACCATCCGGGAAAATCTGAAAGAGATAAAAAACTTAGTCGAATCTGGCTTTGTTTTGGAATCTTGAGTTGCAATTTACCATCAACATCTAACACTAGCCTTAAAAATATTAATTTAATTTCTATGAAAACCGTTAAAGATTTCAATTTTAAAAACCAAAAAGCACTGATTCGGGTAGATTTCAACGTTCCGCTCAACGATCAATTCGAAATAACCGACACCAACCGCATTGAAGCTGCAAAACCCACTATCATCAAAATATTGGAAGATGGCGGATGTGCTATTCTGATGTCCCACTTAGGCAGGCCAAAAGGAAAGCAGGACGAGTTTTCGTTGCGTCATATCGTTGATAAAACTTCTGAAATATTGGGTGTTCGGGTCAAATTTGCCACCGATTGTATCGGAAAAATTGCGGAAGACGCGGCTCATGCCCTTCACCCTGGAGAAATCTTGTTGCTTGAAAACCTCCGTTTTTATGCCGAAGAAGAAAAAGGAGAGAAGAATTTCTCCAAACAATTGGCCTCCTTGGGAGATATTTATGTAAATGATGCGTTCGGCACAGCACACCGCGCACACGCTTCGACGACCATTGTTGCCGAATTTTTCCCAAACAAAAAATGTTTCGGCTTTTTGTTGGCCAAAGAGATTGAAAGCATCAACAAGGTATTTAAAGACGGCGAAAAACCTGTAACTGCCATACTGGGTGGTTCAAAGGTGTCTTCCAAGATTACCATCATCGAAAACATGCTCGACAAGGTCAACCACCTGATTATCGGTGGCGGTATGACTTACACTTTTGTAAAAGCGCAAGGCGGCAAAATCGGAAATTCCATCTGTGAAGACGACAAGCAAGAATTGGCTCTCGAAATCCTGAAAAAAGCCAAAGCCAAAGGGGTTCAAATCCACTTGCCGGTCGATGTTGTGGGCGCAGATAGTTTTAGCAACGATGCCAAAATGCAAATTTTTGATGTAGATAAAATACCGGACGGATGGCAGGGGCTCGATGCAGGCCCGAAAACTTTGGCACTATTCTCTGAGGTAATTGCCAAATCGAGAACCATTTTGTGGAATGGGCCGGTTGGTGTTTTTGAAATGGAAAATTTTTCCAAAGGAACCATCTCTTTGGGTGAAGCCATAGGAGAAGCAACTAAAAAAGGTGCATTCTCGTTGGTGGGCGGCGGAGATTCAGTTGCTGCCGTGAAGCAATTTGGTTTAGAAAATCAAATGAGTTATGTCTCAACAGGCGGTGGCGCAATGCTTGAGATGCTTGAAGGTAAAACATTGCCCGGTGTTGCAGCCATCTTAGAATAATTTTTGACGACAATAGTCGTTTATAAAGTAAGAACCTTGCCCATGAAAATCGTTTTGCTTCTCGTTTTGCTTCTGATGCTCAATGCACTTGCGTATTCGCAGCAAAAAACCCTGCCTGAAACATCAACCGAGAACACAATTCCGGCAGATTCTATTGCGCTGATAGACAACTTAGCTTCGGGTTTGATTTCCGAAGACAGCATTTCTTCTCCTTTTTTTATTAAAAAAACGGACAGCAGCACCAACAAAGTAAAATTCATTCTCAAAGATCTACCCCTGGCTGCTTATTACGATAGTCTGACGTTGCGAAAATTCTACGGAACTGGTTTGTATGACAGTTTACAAACAATCGTTGGCTTCAAAGATGTTGACCTCAACTTTCCGATAGATTTGCCCACCGACACACTTAAAGCTCGACTGGCTCGTTTGGATGCCAAGACACCGTTTCATGTGGTGTACAATCCTATTTTGGAACAAGTCATTCACACTTTTTTGAAAAAAAGAAGAAAATCTCTCCAACGATTAATGAATCTGAGCGAGTATTATTTCCCTCTGTTCGAAAAGGAATTGGATGCTCAAAATGTTCCGTTGGAAATCAAATATTTAGCCATTATCGAATCGGCTCTTAACCCGCTTGCACGATCAAGAGTTGGCGCAACTGGTTTGTGGCAATTCATGTTTCAAACCGGTAAATTGTATGGCTTAGAACTGAATTCTTATGTGGATGACCGTTCAGACCCTGTTAAATCGACTGTTGCTGCCACGCGTTACTTATCCGATATGTATCAGGTTTTTGGCGATTGGGATTTGGTTTTGGCGGCATACAATTCGGGACCGGGAAACGTAAATAAAGCAATCCGGCGCTCGGGTGGATATCAAAATTATTGGAATCTCAGGCTCTATCTTCCGAGGGAAACACAAGGTTATCTTCCTGCTTTTTTGGCGACCATGTATATTTTTGAGTATGCTGAACAACATGGTTTTGAAAGGGGAAGAGAACAAATTAAACTCTTTGAAACTGACACCATCCACGTAAAACAAAACCTCCCCTTAAAAAAAGTATCAGAAATTTTGGGTATTTCAGAAGATGACTTGGCTTTTTTGAATCCTTCTTATAAAATCAAAACAATTCCTTACATAAAAGGAAAATCATACACTTTACGACTTCCGAAAATGCATGCAGGCCTTTTTGTGAATAATGAAACAGATATTTATGCTTATTTGAAAGAAGAATCAGAAAAAACAGAAAAGCCACTTCCCGAATTTACAGAGCTTAGTTCATCGACGGTTTATAGAGTCAGAAGTGGGGATAACTTAGGTGCTATCGCAAACAGGCATGGAACAACGGTCAATCATCTTAAAAGATGGAATGGTTTGAAAAGCAATATGTTGAGAGTTGGGCAACGTTTGACGATTTACACGAATAACCCCGGTGTGAAGACTGTTAAGACCGAAAATTCGACAAGAACTGACAACATAAAAACAGCAGAAATAAGCGATGAAATGCACTATATTGTGAGAAGTGGGGATTCTCTGTGGAGCATTTCACAAAAATTTCCGGGAATTTCGGTAGAAGATATCAAAAAGTGGAACGATATTCGCGGTAATAAACTAAAGCCCGGAATGAAGCTTAAACTCAAAAGCTAAATGCTGGCTAAGTATCCAAATTATGAAGAAATATTTTTTATTTTTTGCAGTAACCGCATTTATCCTATCTTGTGATAAGAAAACGGACAAAAATTCAAACCTAAAGATTTTACCTGACTCAAACGGCCGGATAAGCACGCTCAATGTGGTGGTTGACAACAATCTTTGGGAAGGAGCCGTTGGAAATGCAATACGCGATTCGCTGGCAAAACCCACGGAAGGTCTCCCCCAAGACGAGCCCGTTTTTAACATCAGTCATTTACCTCCCAAAACTTTTTCGGGATTTACAACCAAGGGGAGGAACATTTTGATTGCCCAACTGGGTGATGAAAACCAATTCTCCATGCAGGAAAATGTCTATGCCAAACCGCAAAAAGTTGTGTTTGTCGTTGGGAAAACTGAATCTGATTTAATCCATTTAATCCGGCAAAATTCAGATAAAATCATCGATAATTTTAAATCAGGTGATGTCATAGAAACCATCCGGAGAATTAATAAATCATTGCTCTCAGACAAAAGTTTAAAAGATTCGTTGGGAATATATTTACCGTTACCCACAGCCTATCGCTATGCTACCAAGACGAAAAGTTTTTTTTGGATTCGCAAAACCATACAAGAAGGGCACATGAACATTGTCACTTATGAACTGCCTTACCGCGATTTTTCAAATGAACAAGATGTCCTTAATTTTGTAATCAAAACGAGGGATTCTATCGGAAAAGAGCGGATTCCAGGTCCTACTGACGGCAGTTATTTGATAACAGAAGAAGCCTATTCTCCATTTATCAACAAAGACATGTTAGACGGCAGAACATGTTGGGAAACCAAAGGTACTTGGGAAGTCAAAGGCGATTTTATGGCAGGCCCCTATGTGAGCTACCTCATCGATGACAAAACAAACAAAAGACTGCTGGTTTTGGAAGGTTTTGTTTTTGCTCCTTCTGCACTCAAAAGAGACAATGTCTTTGAACTTGAATCGATTTTACGTTCGGTAAAATTCCTTTAACTTACTTCCAAAATATTCAACAAAAAAACCGCCTTTTGGGACGGTTCTTACAATTTTTGTATAAATTCTTACGGTTTTGTTTCTGAATCCTTTTTTGCATCCGGATCTTCTTTGGCCGCATTCTTAAATTCTTTAATACCACTTCCGAGGCCTCTCATTAATTCAGGTATTTTCTTGCCTCCAAATAGCAACAATAAGATTACAATTATCAATATTACTTGTTGTGGTCCAACAACCCCGAGAATGACCGATAGTTGATTCATGATTCAAAAAATTATCTAACAAAGGTAATAAGAAATTTCAATTAGCATCATAGTATATCAAAAATCTTTTTTTCTTGGTTTATTCTCGAAATAGTTATCAGTATATTTGTTTTTCGTTATGAAGAAAAAAAAATCATTCAAAAAAAGTACGCTAAGGCAAAAGCTGCTTCATAAATATCGGTTGGTCATCCTCAACGAAGAAACCTTTGAGGAGCGGTTGTCATTCAAATTGACAAAACTCAACTTGTTTGTACTTATCAGCGTTTCTGTCATTTTGCTTATTGCTGGAACTACTGTATTAATCGCTTTCACACCACTTAGAGAGTACATACCGGGTTACTCTTCGACCATTCTGAAGAAAAAAGCTGTCGAACTTTCGTTGCTGACAGACTCTTTGGAAGTAGAACTCGGAAACAATATACTGTATCTCAATTCCATTAAAAAGGCTTTGACCGGAGTTGTTAAAATTGAGAGCATCAATAGGGATTCCATTTTTAATGCAATATCGACAGATCCCGAAAACTTTGATCTCGCCCCCTCTCGAGAAGACTCTATTTTGAGAAGAGTTGTTGAACAAGAAGAAAAATACAATATTTTCGCCAACACACGCTCCAAAATTGGAATCGTTTTGTCCCCTCCTGTCTCCGGATCGATTTCTGACGGTTACAATCCCAAAACCAAGCATTTTGCGGTTGATGTGATTGTTCCTGAGAATGCACCCATCAAATCTGCGGCTGACGGTACTGTGATTTTTGCAGATTGGACCCCTGACACAGGCAATGTGGTCATTATCGACCACGGCAATGGCATCATCTCGGCCTACAAACACAACAGTTCACTCACTAAACAACAAGGAGATTTGGTTGAATCGGGTGAAGTAGTAGCGCTTGCCGGATCGACTGGCGAACTTTCAACCGGCCCTCACCTGCACTTCGAATTATGGATCAATGGTTTTCCCATCAACCCAACAAACTTTATAGATTTTAAATAACCATGTCTGTCAAATCTTATGTTGCGCGCCTTTTTGCAGCCCATATCAAACGAAAAATAAACCGTTGGGCTACTAACCCTTTTGCTGCTCAAAAAACCGTTTTTGACTCACTCATCCGCGATGCAAAACACACCCAATTCGGGCAAGAACATGGTTTTTCAAACATTAAAACCCATCGCGATTTTGCTGAAAAAGTGCCCGTTCGAGACTACGAAGAGCTCAAGCCATGGATTGAAAAAGTAGTCGGCGGCGAGCCGGATATTTTATGGAAAGGCAAACCACTCTATTTTGCCAAAACTTCAGGAACCACTTCCGGGGTGAAATACATACCGCTTACCAAAGAATCAATGCCCTATCACATCGAAGCCGCTCGAAATGCCATCTTGTGCTACATTGCAGAAACCGGAAATTCAAGTTTTGTGGATGGCAAGATGATTTTCCTGCAAGGAAGCCCCAAAATGAATGAGAAAAATGGCATACAAGTAGGTAGGTTATCCGGAATTGTCGCACATTATGTCCCTGCTTATCTACAGAAAAACCGAATGCCGAGTTGGGAAACCAATTGCATTGAAGATTGGGAAACCAAAGTAGATACCATTGTTGACGAGACCCTTCGAGAAGACATGCGAGTCATCAGCGGGATTCCTTCGTGGGTACAGATGTACTTTGAAAAAATTCAGGTCAAAACCGGAAAAAAAGTTGGCGAAGTTTTTAAGAATTTCAATTTGTTCATATATGGCGGCGTGAACTTTGAGCCATATCGTGCCAAGTTTGAGGCTCTTATCGGAAGAAAAGTGGACAGCATCGAGCTTTTCCCTGCCTCTGAAGGTTTTTTCGCCTTTCAAGATTTGCAGAAAGAAAAGGGAATGTTATTGTTGTTAGATGCCGGTATTTTCTACGAATTCATACGAGCTGAAGACTTTTTCAATGAGAAGCCAAAAAGATTGACCCTCGAAGAAGTCGAATTGAACGTAAACTACGTTTTGATTGTATCGACAAACGCCGGGCTTTGGGCATACAACGTAGGTGATACTGTCCAATTTGTTTCCAAAAACCCCCACCGAGTCATCGTATCCGGCCGCATCAAACATTTTATTTCAGCTTTCGGGGAACATGTGATCGCTAAAGAAGTAGAGCATGCTTTGCAAAAAGCAACTGAAAACACGCCTGTGCGTATAACCGAATTTACGGTCGCTCCTCAAATTACGCCCAAAACAGGGCTTCCATACCACGAATGGTTTATCGAATTTGAAAATGTACCTGAAAATTTGGCCGCTTTTGCATCGGCTATTGACCTTGAAATGCAAAAACAAAATACTTATTATTTTGATTTGATTCAGGGAAACATCCTCCGCCCCTTAGTGATTACACAAGTGGCCAAAAATGGTTTTATTGACTATATGAAATCACAGGGAAAATTGGGAGGACAAAACAAAGTACCAAGATTGTCCAATGACAGAAACATAGTTGACAAACTCCGGGGTTGCTCCACTTGTACAAAAGCATATTAAACCCATCGAATAAAAATTATAAATTTGCAAAAAAAATGCAACACATAGACTACAATATCCGTTCTCGAGCACAGGAATCAACAAATGCCATCGAGCGCATGTACATCACCATGCGACACCTCTTTAATCGCGGTTTCTACAAGCCAATGGGAATTTCAGGTGAAACCTTACGCGAAGCACTGCTGCTGCTGCTTCCCGAAATTTACGGTTCCATCGCAGAAGAAAAAACCGAAATAAACGGATTGCTTTATGTCATAGACAGATTACCCGAAGGAATCGAAGCCTGCCGCTTTATCAATCTAACCTCATCGGAAGGCTTAGATAAATCTCACTTTCAAGTTATCATACCCCCAAAAAGAAGACGCAATTGTTATCGCATCGACCATGATCAAATGAATATAGAAATTACCAGAGGCCGATCGGATATTTACGACATCCTGACACATCTTACCTTTCTCTTTATCGAATCACAAAAGATTGCCCGTCGCATATTAATAACAGACCAAGGTCAAACCAGTCGCGATTGGCAAAAAATAGAAGCTATCGCATTAGGCAAAAAAAAACTGACCATGGAAGAGTGCGAAATCGCCGTGGCACATTTGGCCAACATCATGGGCAGAACTTTTGAAGAAGTGAAAAATGCCCATCAATTGTTTGCAACTGAATCCAATCCGGATCGCTTGTTACACATTATGTATTGGTTAGGTAAACTCGGAATTGAAGAAGTCAATGACGGTGAAAAGCGCACCATCACCTTTAGCCCGATTCTTCGCGAACGTCTCGGCCATCATATCCACGGTGAAATTTGGGCCAACAACATCAAGAAAACTTTACTATCCAAAGAATTGCTTCACAAGCCTTTGCACATCATCAGTGCGAATATGCACTCGGTGATGAATTCCATTTTTGCCAAAGAAGCTCTCAAAGCACTCTATGACAAAAAAGGTGCCTTCGGTGTTTATGAAGAATTGAGTTTGCCAAATCAACAAGCTTTGCGCATGAAAGTGGAGAAGTTAGCCAAATCCAAAGGCATGATTTTCATTCCGGATACTTCGGGAACAAACATCGATGTGCAAATTTTTGACACCTCTCAACTAGATTTCAGCAAGACAAATTTTGACTTTTCGATTTTTGAAAATGATACCGAAAAACCCGTGCTAATTGTGATGGATTACGCCTTTGGCGAACAAGCTTTTGAAACCATAGACGAACTGTTAAAGCCATATAATACAGCTGATAAAAAATATTTTTTAAATGTAAAATCAGTTTCCATCATGGGCAAAGCCGGCATACTCGATGGAAAGAAAGGCGATATCATGATTCCCAAAGCACACGTTTTTGAAGGGACAGCCGACAATTATCCCTTTCAAAATCTCTTAAGTAAAGCCGATTTTGAAGGTTGTGGCATTCCTGTTTGCGAAGGCACTATGATCAGTGTTTTAGGTACTTCTCTGCAAAATAGAGACATCCTAAAATTTTTCCAAGAAAGTACTTGGAATGTGATTGGTCTGGAAATGGAAGGTGCACATTACCAAAAAGCCATCCAATCTGCTTCCAAAATTCGACGAAGTATTTCCAAAAATGTAATCGTTCGCTACGCCTACTACGCCTCAGATAATCCTTTAGAAACCGGAAGCACCTTGGCATCGGGCGGATTGGGTACTACCGGCGTAAAACCAACCTATCTGATTACAGAAAAAATACTTCATCAGATATTTCTCAATATCAAAAAGAGAAATAAACGCAAGAAATTGATAAATACACCGCAAGATGTTTAAAAAACGGATTTTAATCACCGGAGGAGCGGGTTTTATAGGTGCCAATTTTTTGGAACATTACACTCGACAACATCCCGATTGGCTGTTTGTCAATTTGGATAAGCTGACCTATGCCGGCACGCTCGATAACTTGCAAAACGTTTTTCCGCTTGAAAATCATCTATTTGTGGAAGGTGATATTTGCGACAGAAATTTGGTTGAAAAGCTGTTTGATCAACACCAAATAAACGGTGTGATTCATTTCGCCGCCGAGTCGCATGTGGACAATTCCATTGAAAAACCGGACACCTTCATTCAAACCAATATTTTCGGTACATTTACCTTGCTTGATGTTGCCAAAAAACATTGGTTGGAAAATCCGCATGTATTTAAAAACGGATTTAAAAACAGTCGCTTCCACCATATTTCGACAGATGAAGTTTACGGGAGTTTAGGACCAAAAGGTTTGTTTACAGAAAACACCACTTACGCGCCAAACAGCCCGTACAGCGCCTCTAAAGCTTCATCCGACTTGTTGGTGCGCAGTTATTTCCACACCTATGGTTTGCCCGTATTGACAACGAATTGCTCCAACAATTACGGCTCCAAACAACATCCGGAAAAATTAATCCCCACTATCATTCGCAAAGCCCTTTCGGGTGAAAACATCCCTATTTACGGCGACGGGCAAAACATACGCGACTGGTTGTACGTAGAAGACCACTGCAAGGGCATTGCCTTGGTTTTTGAAAAAGGAAAACCCGGCGAAACCTTCAACATAGGTGGACGAAACGAACGGACAAACCTCCATATCGCACAACACATTTGTGCACTTTTAGACCGTGTCAAGCCAAAAAATACCGGCAGCTACCAAGACCAAATCGCCTTTGTAAAAGATCGCGCCGGACACGATTTACGGTATGCCATCGATGCGAGCAAAATAGAAACCGAATTGGGTTGGAAAGCCGCCGAAAATTTTGAAAGTGGGATTGA
>PFUR01000080.1:11312-21187 GCA_002790195.1 Flavobacteriales bacterium CG_4_9_14_3_um_filter_40_17 | reverse complement strand
TAGGTTGGTTAGATGTGTTTACAAGGAACGAGTACAAAGATTTATTTTTAGAAAGTTTGGAGTTCTGTCAAAAAAATTATAATACCCCCACAAAATGTGGCCACTTGATTAATTGAAAAAGGATAAAATTGTAAATTGAGTTAACCCTTTATTCTGATTGAGAATTCTTGCCCGAAATCTTTTTAGCGGAAGGTTTTTGCATTTTCATACTTTCACCTACTTGGTTAGCCGCTACAAACGAAGCAACCATGTTGTTGAGCATTTCACTGCCGGCTTGTGGCGAATTAGGCAACAATATCAGGTTGGAGTTGGTGTCTTGTCCGATGGATTGCAAAGTGTCGTAATGTTGGGTAACCACGATGAGCGCAGAGGCTTCCTGTGAGTTGATACCCACTTTGTTGAGCACATCAACACTTTCTACCAAACCACGGGCAATCTCCCTGCGCTGGTCGGCAATCCCCTGTCCTTGTAGCCTTTTGCTTTCGGCTTCAGCTTTTGCTTTTGCCACGATACGGATTCGGGATGCTTCGGCTTCAAATTCGGCAGCCGTTTTTTCGCGGTCTGCCGCGTTGATCCGGTTCATCGCATTTTTCACCTGTATATCCGGATCGATGTCAGTTACCAAAGTTTTGATGATGTCATATCCATAACCCATCATCGCTTCGTTGAGTTCACCCTTCACCGCGATGGCGATGTCATCTTTGCGCTCAAATACATCATCGAGTTTGAGTTTTGGAACTTCTGCGCGCACCACGTCAAACACGTATGACGTAATTTGGTCGTGGGCATATTCCAATCGGTAAAAAGCATCATATACCTTGTCTTTGATGACCATAAACTGCACAGAAACCTTGAGTTTGACAAACACATTGTCTTTGGTTTTGGTTTCAATCAACACATCCAATTGTTGAATTTTGAGGTTGATACGCCCGGCTATTCTGTCAAAAACCGGAATTTTAAATTGCAATCCGGAGTGGCGGACACTGTTGAATTTACCAAACCTTTCGACCAAAGCAGCCGTTTGTTGTTTCACGGTAAAAATCCCCGCGAAAACAATAATCAAGGCGAAAAATAAAATAATGGGCAACACGTAACTTTCCATGGCAAAGCGTTTTTAAAATGTTTCTGTTAAAGTACTGTTTTTTTGAATATAAATTTTGTTTACACCGAAAAATGTTTGATGGCATTTTCGATTCTCCGGATGGTTTCTTTTCTGCCAATAAGGGCTGCTATGTCAAAAAGATGCGGTCCTTTGAGCGCGCCGACCAAACTCAAGCGGAAAGGTTGCATGATTTTCCCCATACCGATTTCGTCTTTCGTCAGCCAATCTTTCACCGCGTTTTCTATTACTTCGGATTGAAAGGTTGCTGTGTTTTCAAGCAATTGAATTAACTTATGCAACAATTCTGAAGTGTCCGGTTTCCAATTTTTGGAGGCTTTTTCATCATAATTTTCAGGTGCCTCAAAAAAGAAAAAACTCAAATCCCATAAATCAGCCGTGAACGTTGCCCGTTCTTTGATCAAGCGCACAATTTTTTCAACATCAACATCTTTAGCACGGATGTTTTTCGCTTCTAAAATCTTTTGAAACTCCTTGGCGACTATCGCGTCATCTTGTTTGACAAAATATTGATGCTGAAACCATTTGGTTTTTTCGGGGTCAAATTTGGCTCCAGATTTATTCACTTTTGAAAGGTCAAAAATTTTGATTAATTCATCCATAGAAAATATTTCCTGTTCCGTTCCCGGATTCCAACCCAAAAGTGCCAACATGTTGATGACGGCTTCCGGCAGATAGCCTCGTTCACGATAACCGGACGAAATTTCGTTTGTTTTTGGGTCATTCCATTCGAGCGGAAAAACAGGAAAACCCAATTTGTCGCCGTCGCGTTTGGATAGTTTTCCGTTCCCGACGGGTTTTAAGATCAATGGGAGATGCGCAAACTCTGGAGTTTCCCAACCAAAAGCTTCGTATAGTAAAATGTGCAGCGGAAGAGATGGCAACCATTCTTCGCCGCGAATCACATGGCTGATATTCATCAAATGGTCATCTACGATGTTTGCCAAATGGTAGGTAGGCATACCGTCACTTTTAAACAAAACCTTGTCGTCCAATTGGTTGGTTTCTACCTGTATATCACCACGGATGAGATCCGAAAATTCGAGTGTTCGATTTGTGGGTGTTTTAAATCGGACTACATATTCTTCTTTGTTTGCGATTCTTTTTTGGGTTATTTCTGGAGAAATCGTCAAACCGTTGTCTAACTTTTTTCTGTTGTGGTGGTTGTAAATAAAAGTTTTTCCTTTGGCTTCGTGGTCTTTTCGATGGGATTCAAGCGCTTCATTGGTGTCGAACGCAATGTATGCCCATTCTTTGTTTAAGAGTTCATCAACATATTGTTTGTAGAGATTTTTGCGTTCACTTTGTCGATAGGGACCGTAATCTTTTTCTTTTCCCACGCCTTCATCAAATGGAATTCCGCACCAGTTTAGCGATTCGATGATGTATTCTTCTGCACCCGTTACATAACGAGCTTGATCGGTATCTTCGATGCGCAATAAAAAATCACCGCCGTGTTTTTTGGCGAATAAATAGTTGAACAATGCGGTTCTTACCCCGCCAATGTGTAAAGGTCCGGTCGGACTGGGCGCAAATCGCACCCGAACGCTCTTTTTCATGGTTTTTTGTTTCTCCTGCAAAGATACAATTCTACCTTGTTGAAGATTGAGATAAAATCAATTTTCAGCAATCGGAACCATTTCTTTTGGTATGCGTTTATTCATCAGATGAAACCAAAGTGGCGGGACGAAAGCAATAACCATCGAAGCCGGGTAACCAAACGGCAGTTGCGGGCTCGTTTCGTTGCAATTCAGCAGTTGGTAATGTTTGTTTGACTTGAAATGATGATCGCTGTGCCGCGTGAGTTCGTACAGCACGATACGGCCCAGCGCATGATTGGAATTCCACGAATGAATTTCGGCCACACGGTCATAACGGCCTGATGGCCGAAGGTTTCTTCTCAAACCGTAATGTTCGATGTAGTTGATGGTTTCGAGAAGCAAAATACCCGTTAGGGCTGCAAAAAGTGACAATATCAAACCATTTTCACCAAAAAAAGCAAAGACGGTTGTGCCATAAACAAAATGAATCAGTGTAAACCAAACCATATCGTTTTTAAGTGAAAGCGTAGAACGATTTTCTAGCTTGTTCAGTTTCGATTGAATGCGCCAAGCTTTGCTGTAAGTGCCGGTTATCGATTGAAGCCAAAATGCAAAAAGCGATTGGTTGTATTTGGCCGTAGATGGATCAGCTGGCGTTCCGACATCGAGGTGATGTCCGTGGTTGTGTTCTAGGTAAAAATGAGTGTAAAAAGTCGGTATCAAAAGGAGTTTTCCCAGCATGCGTTCTACCCAAGCATCGCGATGCCCCAATTCGTGCGCAACATTGATGGCATTGGAACCAAATACGATGCCGACACTCAGTGTAAGCCCAATGATTTCATAAGTTTGTAGATTTTCCTGCGTTGTTAAACAAAGTGCCCAAACTAAAATTCCGTAAACAATCGGAATGTTAAGAAAGAGCATAATGTCGTATATTTTTTCACCCGATTTTTTATCCGCTTCATTTTTATCCAGATTTTCGGTATTTTGTGGTAGAAGTATTTCAAGCAAAGGAATTAATACAAACGAAAAAACAACCACTGCATACATGGCGTAACCCTTTTGACTAATGCCCAATGCGGCAACCAACGGGATGCTGTAAGACCAGAGATATTTCATCTTAATGCTGATTTAGAGTTTAAATATAAAGAAATAGGTTTTAATCTATCCTTCTTGTTTGGAAATATTTAACGACTTTTCTAACGAAAAAATCTTAAATTTAGCACCTTAATTTTCTTTTGTGAATCAGGTAGACGATATATATCAAAAATTAGAGCGTTTTATCAAAAAGTATTATACCAACGAATTGATAAAGGGGAGTATTTTGTTTATCAGTTTCGGGTTGCTCTACTTGTTACTGACTTTGAGTTTTGAGTATTTTTTTTGGTTGAATAAACTTGGTCGTATGATTCTGTTTTGGTTTTTCCTTTTGACAGAATTGTTTCTGTTGTTTTGGTTTGTTGCGCGTCCGTTGTTCGCTATTTTTACACTTAAAAGAGGGCTTGATAAAGAGCAGGCCGCCAAAATTATCGGCAAACATTTTTCGGAAGTAAACGATAAATTACTCAACCTTTTACAGCTTAGTTCCTCCACTCATAAAGACGAATTGTTGTTAGCTGGAATCGAGCAAAAAGCAAAGGAGTTGAATCCAATACCTTTTCATCTCGCCATTAATTTCAAACAAAATATTAAGTATCTGCGTTATACTGTGCTTCCGCTTCTGGTTGTTTTTGCAATAGTCTTATCTGGCAAACTCGATTTTTTCGACAGTTATCAGCGCGTTGTCCATTATCGCACAGCTTATTCTCCACCCCCACCTTTCGAATACTTAGTTTTAAATAAGAATCTTTCGACTATTCAATATCAAGACTTTCAGTTGATTGTCAAAGTTGTTGGTTCTGTTTTGCCATCCGACATTTCTATTGTTGTGGAGGATCAAACGTATTTGCTCAAACAAACAGGTATTGACACCTACACCTATCTGTTTTCAAGGCCGCAAGAAGATCTTAATTTTCATCTGGTTTCCAACGGTTATTCTTCTAAAGAATACACTTTAAAGACAATCCATGCGCCATCTATGCTTCAGGTTAAAATGATTTTTGATTATCCTGCATATACAAAAAAACGGAACGAAATCTTCCTAAATGCCGGGAACGTTTCTATTCCGGAGGGAACTGTTGTCACGTGGAATATCAGCACAAAATCTACTTCAAATATATTGTTTGTGAATCAACAAGATTCTATCTCGCTTGATGGAAACAATGATTTGTTTATTTATTATAAAAAAGTATTGTATAGTTCTCGTTATTCTTTAATTTCTTCAAATAACTCTCTTAAGCATTACGAAAAGTTAGATTATCAAATGGAGGTTATAAAAGATGAATATCCTCGGCTTAATGTAAAAAAATGGATTGATTCTATCCGTCCGAAAAATGTTTTTTTTGTAGGAGAAGCGAGTGATGATTACGGGCTAAAAAGCATAAGAATGGGCTATTATCCTACTTCAGATAAGTCAAAAATAAAGTTTCTTTCTTTGCCTTTTCAGAATAATTCTGTAAGCCGTTTTTCGATTGCTTTTCCTGATACACTTTCGCTTGTTTCTGGTCAGACTTTCGATTTGTTTTTCGAAGTTTACGACAATGACGCTGTTCATGGAAGTAAGAAATCAGTCAGTGAAGTTTTTTCTTTCGCTAAAAAAACACAAACAGAAGAAAATTCAGTTTCACTAAACCAACAAAGAGAACTCATGCAAAAGATTCGCAAGACAGCTAATGTTTTAGAGCAAGTTGATAAACAAATGGAAGAACTCAACAAGTTGCAAATGTCTAAGGATAAGCTTTCTTGGAATGAGCAACAGCAACTCAAAGATATTATCAATCGACAAAAGCAGCAAGAGAGTATGATGAAGAGTTTTTCTGAGGATCTGCTTAAAAACTTGCAAAACAATGATGATGAACACAATGAGATGAAGCAAACACTTAAAGATCGTTTAGAAAGCAATAAAAGAGAAGCAGCGCAAAACGAGAAGTTATTGGAAGAACTTCAACGAATTTCCGATAAACTGAGTCAATCTGAACTAATCGATCGGCTTGAAAAATTATCGAATCAATCTAAATCACGAAAGAAAAGCTTGCAGCAATTGTTGGAACTTACCAAACGTTTTTATGTTTCACAGAAACTTCAAAATTTAACTAATCAGTTGGATCAACTCGCAGACAATCAGGGCAAAGTTGTCGAAAAGCCTGATATACAGACAAATAAGAGTGAGCAAAACTCCTTAAATCTTCAGTTTGAAGTTTTTAAAAAGCAATTAGGTGAGTTGATTGAAGAAAACAACGGGCTTAAAAGACCTATGAAATTAAGTCGTGATCTAATAGCTGAAAAGCAAATTTCGAAAGAGCAACAACAAGCTCTGAAATCTATTACAGACCAAAAACCAGCAGACGCAAAATCACATCAAAAAAACGCTGCTGATAAGATGAAAGAGTTAAGTGAATCCATGCAACAGAATATGGCATCGGGACAAGGTGAGCAACTTCAAGAAGATTTGGATGTGCTTCGTCAAATACTAGATAATTTGGTTTCATTTTCTTTTATGCAGGAAGCCTTGTTTGATAAAGTTTCCACCTCCGATCAATATGCAAAAGCCTTATCTTCGAATATCAAGGAACAATATGCTTTAAGAGAAAACTTTCAACACATAGACGATAGTTTGTTTGCTCTTTCAATGCGAAGATCCGAATTTTCAGATTTAATAAATAAGGAGGTACAAAATGTATATGAAAACATCGACAGATCCCTAGCTCAACTTTCAGAATATGAAAATTATAAGGCAATAGCATCACAGCAATATACTTTAACATCAACCAACAAATTAGCCGATTTTTTAAGTGATATTTTGGAGAATATACAAGAGCAGATGTCTTCATCCGCTTCTGGATCTCAGTCAAAGGACTTTCAATTACCCGATATAATAAAACAACAGCAATCCATTAATGAGACTATGCAGCAGACAATGGATGATCAAAACGGTAAAGGAGATAAAAAACAGGGCGATAAAGGGGATGAGGATGGCAATAAAAAAATGGAGAAAAAGGGTAAGCAAGCCGGCCAACAAGAGGGTCCATCAAACCAGGGTAATGGTGAAGATACAGAATCAAATTATCAAGAAATTTTGGAAATTTACAAACAACAGCAGTTATTAAAATTTCAATTGGAAGATCTTATTAAACGCGAAGGTTTGACTCCTCCAAGTTCAAATCTTTTAAAACAAGTCGATCAAATTAGCCAGGAATTATTAATGAAGGGCTTTAACAACCAAACGCTCTCAAAAATGATAAATTTTAAACATCAATTACTTAAACTGGATGATGCGTCCAACCAGCAAGATGAAGATAAAAAGCGTAAAGCCGAAACCAACACTCAGAATTTTTCACCTAGTGAATCCATCCTATTAGAACTTAAACAATTTTTTCAAGAAGATGATATTTTAAATCGACAAGCATTACCTTTGCGGCCTGTTTATAAGAATAAAGTCAATCGTTATTTTATACGAACAAATGATACGCTACACTAATCAAACACCTTTCCGATTAACAGATAAAAGAGCTATCACCAATTGGTTGAAAAAAGTTATACAATCTGAAGGTTTTAGCCTTGGTGAGATTGAATATTTTTTTTGCACAGACAATCAGCTTTTAGAAATCAACCGTACGAATCTAAATCATGATACGTACACAGACATCATTACTTTTGATTATACAGTTTCGAAATTAATTAATTCTGACATTTTTATTTCAATTGAAAGAGTACGAGATAATGCTGCTGTTTTCAATATTGATAAAACGCTAGAATTGCGCAGAGTGATGGTTCATGGCATTTTGCACTTATGTGGTTATAATGACAAATTTAAAGAGCACAAGATTTTGATGACACAAAAGGAAGATGAAAAGCTTCAAATGTTTCACGTGAAACCATGAGTATGTTTGCCGATAAATATGATGTGATTGTGGTAGGTGGAGGCCATGCCGGATGCGAAGCAGCAGCTGCCGCCGCCAACATGGGATCAAAAACCTTGTTGATTTCCATGAATCTTCAGAACTTAGGTCAGATGTCATGCAACCCTGCGATGGGTGGAATTGCTAAAGGGCAAATAGTTCGTGAAATAGATGCCCTTGGTGGTTATTCAGGAATCGTAAGCGATCGATCGGCTATACAATTTCGGATGTTAAATAAATCCAAAGGTCCTGCAATGTGGAGTCCCCGCACCCAAAATGACCGTATGCTTTTTTCCGAAACTTGGCGATTGATGTTGGAGCAAACACCTAATCTTGATTTTTACCAGGAAATGGTAAGTGGGATTATTGAAGAGTCTGGAAAGATTAAAGGCGTGGTAACCGCGCTTGGCATAAAAATATTTTCAAAATCGGTTGTCTTGACCAATGGAACTTTTTTAAACGGATTGATACACATTGGCGACCATCAATTTGGTGGTGGTCGTGCGGGTGAATCTGCTGCTTATGGAATTACCGAGCAGTTGATCAAACTGGGTTTTGATTCAGGTAGAATGAAAACCGGTACACCTCCCAGAGTTGATGGTCGATCTTTGGATTATACAAGATTTGAAGTACAGCCCGGTGACGAAATCCCAAGCAAATTTTCGTATTTGCCTATCACTAAACCGTTGTCGAGGCAACGTCCTTGTCACATAACTTATACCAGTCCATTGGTGCACGATTTGTTGCGCGAAGGATTTGACCGCTCACCTATGTTCAATGGCCGCATTAAAAGTATCGGGCCGCGATATTGCCCATCTATAGAAGATAAAATTAATCGTTTTGCCGATAAAAATCGTCATCAACTTTTTGTTGAACCCGAAGGATGGAAGACGGTTGAGGTGTATGTGAACGGATTTTCAACCTCTTTGCCAGAGGAGGTTCAATTTAAAGCATTACGAGCTGTTCCCGGTTTCGAAAGGGTTAAATTTTTCCGCCCGGGTTACGCCATAGAGTACGATTATTTTCCGCCTACCCAACTCAAAAGTACCATGGAAACTAAACTGATTGACGGGTTGTATTTTGCAGGTCAAATAAACGGCACTACCGGTTATGAAGAAGCAGCATCTCAAGGGTTGATGGCGGGAATCAATGCGCATTTAAAAATCAATGATAAAGATCCATTGGTCTTGAAACGCAGTGATGCTTACATTGGTGTTTTGATTGATGATTTAATCACGAAAGGTACAGAAGAGCCATATCGTATGTTTACTTCACGGGCAGAATACCGCACACTTTTGCGACAAGACAATGCCGATTTGAGGCTTACAGCAATTTCACATGAATATGGATTGGCTTCGGACGAACGCCTTCGATTGGTTCAAACGAAAGAGAAACAAACAAATTCTTTTGTCAAATATTTGAAAGAAACCAGCGCGAGCCCCGAACAGATCAATCCTGTTTTTGATGGTAAAGAGTCCGCACCAATCAATCAATCGGATAAACTTTTTAAATTTTTATCCCGTCCCAATTTGACTTTGTATGATTTTGCCGGCTTACCCCAAGTAGATGTTTTTATGCGAGATAACGAGATTACTCCCGAAGTAGCCGAACAAACGGAAATCCAAATTAAGTATGCCGGGTACATCGAGAAAGAACTGCAACAAGTACACAAAATAAAAAGATTGGAAGACATCCTAATCCCAACAGATTTTGATTTCGATCGTATAAAATCACTATCTTTTGAAAGCCGCGAAAAATTTAAAAAAATCAAACCGGAAACACTCTCTCAAGCTTCGCGGATCAGTGGGGTTTCACCCAGTGACATTTCTGTCTTGTTGGTTTACATGGGTCGTTAAGCAAAAATGATTCACGTGGAACAATCAACCAAAACGACTTTTTTAGATCCCAAAACTCATTTTTTGAAAGTGAAAGACTTTTCTGTTTCCGGAGAAAATTTCGACCTTTTTTACAATGCCGATAAATCGATTTTGATTACTTCGCCTCAGCCCGGTGAAAACAAAATCGGTACATATTATGAAAGCGAAAATTATATTTCACACACTGACGGGCGGAAAGGTTGGTTTGAAAAAGCTTATCAATGGGTCAAATATTTTTCATTAAAAAGAAAACTTAAACTAATCAATCAACTTCATCCAAGTAGAGGAAAACTCTTAGATATCGGTTCCGGAACCGGTGATTTTTTAGTCACAGCAAAGA
>PFUR01000080.1:0-11273 GCA_002790195.1 Flavobacteriales bacterium CG_4_9_14_3_um_filter_40_17 | reverse complement strand
GAAAAGCAATTTGACTTGATCACACTTTGGCATGTGCTGGAGCATCTACCCGAACTCAAATTGCAGTTGAATAAATTTCACAAATTGTTAAAACCTAATGGGTTTTTGATCGTAGCCGTTCCAAATTTTAAAAGTTATAGCGCATCGCATTACCAATCTTTTTGGGCAGCTTATGATGTGCCGAGGCACTTTTGGCATTTTTCTCAAAAAGGAATGATAAAACTTGTTTCAGAAATTCAAATGGAAGTTATTAAAACCTTGCCTATGAAATGGGACGCGTATTATGTTAATCTTCTTTCAGAAAAGTATAAGCATGGACACATGAAGATATTTTCAGCTTTCTTTTATGCTTTAAAATGCAATCTATCCGCCAGAAAAACCACAGAATATACTTCGATTATTTATTGTATCAAAAAAACGGCAAATAAGCCTTTATAAAAGCTTTTTTAAAAGAAAACACACAATGAACCCTTACTGTTTTTGTTTTAGCTGTTAAGAGCCTGTAATTAAGCAGTTTTTGATAGAAAAAAATAATGATAAGTATTTTTATTATAAATTAAAACTATTAATTAGTTCAAAAATTTTTTATTCCGTTTATCAAGCAAACTTTCCTACTTTTGCCAAATTAAATTAAACACCATCATGAAAAAATTATCAATTCTTTTTTTATCAACTTTTTTTCTGTTTTCATGCAATCAGGGGAAAACTGCTTTTGTTGATTCCCTAAAATTACTTAAGGACTATAAAGAGACTCAAGACATTCAAAAGAAATTTGAAAAAAAATCAGACTCCTTGAAAGCTGGGTTTGATGCGCTGTCTCAAAATTTTCAAAAAGACGTTCAAGATTATCAAAGTAAAATGGCTAAGATGTCTGACAAAGTGAAACAAGAAACGGAACAAAACCTAGTCGGAAGACAACAACAAATCCAACAAATGCAACAAGTGGAAGGGCAACGCTTCCAACAAGAATCGCAAGCGTCTATGGATTCACTGCTTTCAAAAGTTAAAAAATTTGTCAGCCAATACGGCAAAGACAATGGCTACGACTATATTTTTGGTTCAAATGAAACTCAAAATATCCTTTACGGTTCTGAAAAAAATGATATCACAGCGACAATTTTGGAAGCTTTAAACAAGGCTTACGAAACTAAAAAATAAGCTTGAAATATAAATACCAAGTGAAAGAACCGCTTTTTGAGCGATTTTTTTATTTTAAAACTTTTACAATTTTGTCAAAAATAAGCATCGGGTCAATCGAACGCATACAATTTTCATAACCTTTAGGCACTGTTTTTCCAAAAACAGAAGTTGGGATTTGGGGATAACAGGCGCGGTCAGAAAACAGTGCATTCTCCAACGGCTGGCCATAGGGATAAAATCCAGCGAACGGATGAGTCACACCCCATAAAGTGATGGTTTCTACGCCGAAATTTGCTGCCAAATGAGCGTTTCCCGAATCCATAGAAAGCATTAAATCCAGGCCTGAAATCAATTCAAGTTCTTCTGCAAAAGTCAGCTTACCGGCAATATTATGAGTGTTATTCGTGTTATTTAAAAAAAAACTTAGCGCATCAACTTCATTCGCTGCGCCAAAAAGTAGCATCGTGTAATTTTCGGATTTGTCCAACAAACGAATCACTTCCAACATCAAATCTTTCGGGTAAGTTTTGGCGGGGAATATGGCAAAAGGAGCAATCCCAATCAACTTTTTTGAAGTGTCTATTTTTAGTTTAGTCAACAGTTGATCCGTGGGCTTTTTCGGGAGCAATGCATTTCTGTCAAGCGTTAAGCCTAACCCTAATTTTTCAAAAACTTCCGCATAGCGTTGGTGGGTCGTTTTGAGTTGCTTCCAAACTTTATTTTTAGGCCTTGTCAATCTTTTTTTATCGAGCCGTCCTTTGTGAATAGGCTTAATCGCTGTGCCACTCAGCCAAAAGAGAAAATCTAAAATCATGCTTCTCAACACTTGATGCAAATCGGCGACAGCATCAAAACGATGTTTTTTCAAATCCCGGAAAAGCCGAATCAATCCTGCAAAACCTTTGTGCCGGTTTTTCAAATCGACCGGGAAAACATCAACTTGAGGAATGTCTGCAAACAAGGGTTTAAAAAAAGGACGCGTCAGCAGGGTGATTTTGGTATCCGGATACTGGCGAGTTAAAGCCCTTAAAATAGGAACGGCCATGGCCACATCACCGAGTGCTGACAGCCGAATGACCAAGATGTGGGCGGGTTTTTTCAACAGAGAAAACGGTTAGGAATTTGATTTTTTGTACAAAACCGGATTCAAGTTTTCATCGTTGTACATTTTCATTTGCTTGTACAATTTCATGTGCTTTTTGCCCGATTCGATGTCTTTCAAAAGTTGGTCGATGGCAGCGGACAGGTCAGCATGTTGCAAAAGCAGGATGTCTAATTTCTTCTGACAGGCAATTCGATGTGCTTCAGTGGCTTCTGCCCGATTCGCTTCTTCACGCATGTGATATATTTTGAGTGCCAAAATAGAAAGCCGATCAATAGCCCAAGCAGGTGTTTCGGTATTGATTGTTGAATTTTGATGGGGAACAACCGATGCGTATTTCTTTAAAAAATAACTGTCTATAAATTCCACAAAATCGGTTCGATCTTGGTTTGAAGCATCGATTTTCCGTTTGAGTTTCAACGCTTCGGCCGAGTCTATGTTTGGATCGCGAATAAGATCTTCAAAATGCCACTGTACGGTGTCTATCCAGCATTTTCTGTATAATAAATGTGGAAGTTGATTTTCAGGATAAGGATTTGTAAAAGATTGGTTGACATCGTCAATAACATGATATTTTTGAATGACTTCATCAAAAATTTGATTGGCTTGTTGCGAAAACATAATCGTAAATTTTATACAAAGATAGTCTTTCTGTTGATTTTGATTCCTTACCAAAACACCAAGCCAATCATTCCAATTAAAATTAAAAAGAGATAGGATTCGAGCATTAATTTTTTCTTATAATCTTCTACAAATGCCACGGAAAGAACGCTTAAAAAAGGTATCATTAGCAGAATAACATCGGGATGAACTTGATGGGATAAAAAATAAACAGCCAACGAAATAAAATAACCAACAACTATATGCTGTCTGGTTTTTTTCTGATTGGATGCCTTCAGTTTGAGTTTTTTGACATAAAAATAAAGTGAAAACAAAGCCATACAAAATGTAATGACCATGAACCAAAATGTCTTATGATTCATCCAGATTACAGAATAATTGGTTGTATCGATTGTAAAAAAATTTGTAAAATGGTCGATTTTATCAAATAAAAAGCAATAGGCAAAAACCGGAAATAACACCGAAAAGGAAGCAATAAGTGGAATAAGCCACAATCGGGAGGGCGCACCGTTAAAATCTAACAAAGCAAGGTAGAGGAGCACAAAAAACAGGATTATCCAAAAATTAAAAAACATTCCAACGGTAAGCCAAAAAGCTGCATCAAATATTTTTTGGCGAAAGTCAACTGTCGTGCGGAAAGCTAGGATTCTTCGGACTGCCAAGACTACAAAAATCAAGGGCCAAATGGCATCAGGTTCGATATTTAAATGCATGACACCTATCAAATAGCAAACAAAGAAAAACAAAGCGAAGTGGTTATTTTGTGTGAGTCTGTTTTTGTACGTGATAAATTCCAAAAGCCAAAGACAGAAAAAAAGCAAAAAAGCAGAGAAAAAAGTATTAGAAAAAAAGGTAAAATCGGTGTCCTCAGTATATCGCAGTTGCGACCATAGGAGTGCAACAGTTAGCACAAAACCCAAAATCAAAAAGTTGAAGGGTTTAGATTTCCCGAAGAGGCTTGTTATCATGCGTTGTTTTTATATATTTGCACTATCTATTTCCAAAATTATGAAAAGTTTTTTTGAAGGCATTCAGGATTTTTTTACGGCGATTTTATTTAATCCCTTAGATCACGTTCGTGCGCTTGAATTGAAAAGTTGGTGGATGGCAAATACGGTCAATTTTATTTTTATAATTATCGGTTTTGTTGCGGCCATTTATTGGATCTATCAGTTGAAAATTTTCGATGATAGAGGTGAAGAAAACAAAGACATTTCCTCACATTCTTTCTTGTAAGTCCAAGCCCAAGTCTTTTCGGTAATATAGATTTTTGAAAGAAATGTTCTCTATGCTGTTGTAGGATTTTTCTAAGGATTCTTTGTAGTCATCACCGAAAGAGGTAACTGCCAAAACCCTTCCGCCGTCTGTCAGCACTTCACCGTTAACTTCTTTTGTTCCGGCGTGAAACACCAAGCTTTGATGCACCTTATCCAATCCGAGTATGATTTCTCCTTTCTTGTAGGCCTCCGGATATCCGCCCGAAACCATCACGACTGTAGCAGCAGATCTAACGTCAATTTCCAATACGATTTCGTTGAGTTTACCCAACGAAGTAGCCTCTAAAAGCGCAACCCAATCAGATTTTACCCTTGGAATAACCACTTCTGTTTCTGGGTCTCCCATACGCACATTGTATTCGATTACAAATGGATTATCATCCACTTTCATCAATCCGATAAAGATAAATCCCACAAAGGGGATATTTTCTTTTTTCAATCCTTCAATGGTCGGGATGACAATACGGTTTTCCACTTTTTTTAAAAAGCCGGATGTTGCGAAAGGAACTGGTGAAATGGCTCCCATTCCGCCTGTATTCAAGCCTGTATCGCCTTCCCCAATGCGCTTGTAGTCTTTGGCCGTCGGTAAAATTTTGTAGTTTTTACCATCGGTCAATACGAAACAACTGAGTTCAATCCCCTTCAAAAATTCTTCAATGACTACTTTGTTGCCGGCATTTCCAAATTTTCCCTCTGTGAGGATGTGTTTTAATTCTGCTATTGCCTCTTCCCTATTATCCAAAATAAGCACGCCTTTTCCTGCCGCCAATCCATCTGCTTTCAATACATAAGGTGGTTGGAGTGTCTCTAAAAACCGGCATGCAGAATCTAATTGCAAAGAAGAAAAACTTTGATATGCAGCGGTGGGAATCCGATGGCGAACCATAAAATCTTTGGCAAATTCCTTGCTGCCTTCCAATTGTGCCGCACGCGCTTCGGGGCCAACAATCATTACCTTGTTCAGTTGTGGGTCTTTTTTGAAAAAATCGCAAATTCCTTCTACAAGTGGAACTTCCGGTCCTACCAAAACCAAATTTATATCATAAGCAACAACGACTTTTTTGATAGCTTGAAAATCAAGCACATCGATGGGTAAGTTGGTAGCTATTTTGTCTGTTCCGGCATTGCCGGGCGCAACGTAAAGTGAATCGCATCGCGGGCTTTGTTTGATTTTCCATGCAAATGCGTGCTCTCGCCCGCCTGAACCTAATATTAAAATATTCATCTCTGGGTTTTAGTTCCACAAAAATAAGTTTCTTTTGTAAGTGAAAAGGATTAATTTCACACAATTGTAAATTTTATTTCTGTGAATATTTTTGATTGGTCGCTCAAACTCAAAGGATTTCCTCTTGTGGAAGCCCAAAATAAAATTCAGGAGATCCAAGCGCTTTCAGATACCGATTATGAGCGGTTTATCAATCGGCAAAAGGAAGAAATTTTACAACATCATATAGGCAACAATCTTAACTATCAAAATTTCATAGGAAAGAAGTATCCTCAAAACTGGGAAGATGTTCCCATAATGACCAAGGCCAATTTTCAAAAACCGTTGGCGGAGCGATTGAGCAAGGATTTTTCTACTAAAAATGTGTACATCAACAAAACCTCCGGATCGAGCGGTCATCCGTTCATCTTTGCCAAAGATAAGTTTTGCCATGCACTCACTTGGGCTATCATCAAGAATCGATTCGGCTGGTATGGAGTCGATTTTAACCATTCATTACAAGCACGATTTTATGGCATTCCCTTAGATTTTACGGGTTATTATAAAGAAAGATTTAAAGATTTTTTGGGTAACCGCTTTCGATTTAATATTTTTAATTTGAATGAAGATGCGATGGATCGATATGTGCAAGTTTTTGCAGAAAAGCCTTTCGATTACATCAACGGCTACACCAGCCCGATTGTTTTGTTTGCCAAACATTTAAAACAACGAGGGATAGTACTGAAAGAAATTTGCCCAAGCCTCCAAGTTTGTATGACCACCAGCGAAATGCTTTTTGCAGACGACCGAAAACTGCTTGAGCAACAATTTGGCATTCCCGTTGTCAACGAATACGGTGCTTCCGAATTAGATTTGATTGCGTTCGAACATCCAATCGACGGTTGGCTGGTGAATTCGGAAACACTTTTTGTCGAGATTTTAGACGCGTGCAACAAGCCTGTAAAGAAAGGGCAAGAAGGAAAAATCGTAATAACTTCATTGTACAACCGGGCGCATCCATTTATCAGGTATGAGATCGGAGACCTCGGCACACTTGCGCCTTATAGCTCTTTCAAAAAACCGGTGCTTCAAAAATTAGTGGGAAGAACCAGTGATTTTGCGATACTTCCTAACGGAAACAAGGTGCCGGGCTTGACGTTTTATTATGTAACCAAAAGCGTGATGGAGGGAAGTGGCGATTTGAAAGAATTTGTGGTACATCAGCCTGAAAAATCAACCTTTGAAATAACCTATGTCAGCAACGATGAATTTTCCGATATTCAAAAAGACAAGGTTAGGCAAGCACTCGAAAAGTATGTGGGAGCTGATTTAGAGTTGGTTTTTATTAAAACCGATAAACTCAACCGGACAAAAGCAGGGAAGTTGAAACAGTTTACCTCTGCGTGTTAGGCAATGTTAGTAAGCCTTTTCGTCTCCTTTCAGAATATTGATAACCGTTTGGATGATGATTCTAAAATCTAACAGCAACGACCAGTTTTCAATGTAGAATACGTCATACTTAAACCGATTGATAAGCTCTTCGTTGGATGAAATCTCGCCACGATAGCCCTTCACCTGAGCCAGTCCCGTGATGCCCGGTTTGACACTGTGGCGAAAGACAAAATTAAGTTTATCTAATTTTTTTGCATACGTTTTGGTATATTCAATCATGTGTGGGCGTGGCCCCACGATAGCCATATTTCCCAAAAACACGTTGAAAAATTGGGGAAATTCATCAAGGCTGGTTCTTCGTAAAATCTTTCCAAATCCGGTGACGCGATGGTCGTCTTTGGTCACCTGCATCTGTTGATCCTCATCCCCGCTGTTTAAGGTGCGAAATTTGTAGCACCAAAATTCTTTGTAGTTGATACCGTGCCGTTTGTGTTTGTAAAAAACGGAGCCATTAGAATTTATTTTTATCAAAAGGGCAAATAAAGGAATCATCCAAGAAAGTATAAATAGAATCACCAACAACGAAAAACCCAAATCAAAACTTCTTTTTACAAACTTGCTAACCGGCTGATTTATAGTGGGTTCTGGCAGCGAGAGTACCGGTTGATATTCATAATAGTCTGTTTTAAGTTTTTTGGTGAAAAACTTATGGGTATTGGGTATAAATTTCAAATTACATTGATGACTGTCCGCATATTGTATGTAGTTGTCTATTTCATCGTCGTTTAAATCATCCAAAGCGCAGTAGATTTCATCAATCGGAAACCCATTCAACTTTTTAAGTGCTTCCAAGGCACTCTTCTCGGGTGAATTTTCTAAAACATCAATTAAGTTGTATCCCAAATCTTTCTTTTTCTTAAAAAAAGACTCGAGTTGATGTGCAGCAGTATTGTTTCCCACAATCACCACGTTTCTAAAATTTCCGCCGAAAACAGAACGATATTTTCTCAACAAAAAGTAAATACCTAATTTAAAACTCGCGATAGACAAAAATGAGGTTGTTAGAAAAGTTAATGTTGCGATGACCGAAACTTGTTGATCTTTAAAAAAACCGAAATAGGCGAAAGTTGTAATGCCAAAGAGTAGGTATTGACGACCCAGTAAAGAGAAAATTTTCAGTACAGAAGTAAATCGATAAACTTCATAATATGAGAGAGAAAACGCAATGGTCAACCAGGATAACAATTGATAAAGTAAAAAGTAATCTATATCAATAGGGTCGGAAAAACACAACATCGCAATGAGTGCAACAACAAAAATATCGAAGGCCACCAGCATTGGCCGTATCAACCATGAGTATCTCCCTCTGACGAAATTCATAAATTATCGATTGTTGTATTTCGAAAAATCCTTGTGTTCGTGTTTAAATAAATCTTCTTTTGACAAATTTTTAAAATATTCGAAGGTGATTTTCATGCCTTCTTCCCGACCCACTTTAGGCTCCCAGCCCAACAGTTTTTTGGCACGGGCAATATCGGGTTGGCGCTGCATGGGGTCGTCTTGTGGCAATTCTCTGAAAACTATTTTATGTTGCGTACCCGTCAGTTTGATGATTTCTTGTGCAAATTCCAAAATAGTGACTTCATTGGGGTTGCCAATGTTAACAGGCTCGTGATAGTTGCTCATCAACAAACGATAAATTCCTTCTACTTGGTCATCCACATAACAAAAAGAACGGGTCTGTTTGCCATTGCCAAAAATGGTTAAATCTTCACCACGCAGGGCTTGTCCCATAAAAGCAGGTATCACGCGGCCGTCATTCAGTCGCATCCGCGGCCCATAGGTGTTAAAAATACGCACTATTCGGGTGTCTAACCCGTGAAAACGGTGATACGCCATGGTAATAGATTCCTGAAAACGCTTGGCTTCGTCATATACACCGCGCGGCCCGATGATGTTTACGTTGCCGTAATAATCTTCATTTTGCGGATGCACCAAAGGGTCGCCATACACTTCGGAAGTGGAAGCGATTAGGATGACTGATTTTTTTTCTTTGGCCAATCCCAACAAATTATGCGTGCCGAGCGAACCAACTTTCAGCGTTTGAATCGGGATTTTAAGATAATCTATCGGGCTGGCGGGTGAGGCAAAATGCAGTATATAATTGAGTTTTCCGGGTACATACACAAATTTGCTGACATCGTGATGGAAAAACTCAAACCGCTCCAAATGAAACAAATGTTCGATGTTTCGCAAATCTCCCGTAATCAAGTTGTCCATCCCAATGACGTGAAAACCTTCTTTGATAAACCGATCGCAAAGATGCGATCCTAAAAATCCGGCGGCACCGGTAATGAGTATTCTTTTTGTCATATGGGTTTCTTTAGCGCAGTTTAGTAAAGTCGAAATGTACTAAAATTTTTAAGAAAATGATAACACAATCGACTTATATACAGTTTATAACCATTTATTGACATCAGAGAGTGCTTTTTGCCACGAACGAAGCTCAAATTGAAAGGTTTTAGCAAATTTTGAAGAATTCAAAACACTATAATTTGGTCTGGCGGCCGGTGTGGGAAAATCATCCGTGCAAATAGCTTCAAGGTTTACATTGAGTTTGCTTTTTTCAAAAATTTCTTTAGCAAAGCCGTACCAAGTCGTTTCGCCGGAGTTGCTAAAATGATACAAGCCGTAATGGTTTTCTTCGGCATTGACAATCGCAAGTATGGCTTTTGCCAAATCTATTCCCGAAGTTGGGCTTCCGAATTGATCATCCACCACGCGGATTTTTTTCTTTTCACTTGCCAAACGAAGCATGGTTTTCATAAAATTATGGCCAAATTCGCTGTACAACCAAGAAGTTCGAAGAATGTAATGCGCATCTAAGTTGTGTTGAATCCACGTTTCGGCTTCCAATTTTGTTTGTCCGTAATATGTTTGCGGATGGGGCACATCCGTTTCGAGATAAGGAGATTTTTCGGCTCCATCAAACACAAAATCTGTCGAAAGTTGGATGAGTTTCACGCTGAATTCCTCACAAGCCTCAATGAGGTTTTTGACACCTTCCACATTGATTTGATAAGCTTCTTTTCGATGGCTTTCGGCCAAATCTACCTGTGTAAATGCCGCCGTATTGATGCAAAAATCCGGTTTGTGTTTGTGAAAATAGGCAAAAACCGCGTCATTGTCAGTGATGTTGAGCATCGCACGATTTTCAAACAAAAAAACATGGCTCGACGACTCCGAAACCACTTTCCGAAGACATTGTCCGAGCTGCCCGTTTGCGCCGGTGATGAGGATGCGTTTCATGTGTTTATTTTATTGTTTTTTAGCGGCCTCATGGAACACCCTAAACAATCATTTCCGTGTGTATGAATGTTATTCCCGTGGGTGTTTCATTTCAAAACATTTTCAAAACCCGGCAACGACAAATCTTTATCCGAAACAATCATTTTTTTGGTAGGAATTTTCCAATCGATGCCAAGGGTTTTGTCGTTATAACGGATGCCCGTTTCTGAGGCTTGATTGTAAAATCGATCACATTTATATGCGATGATAGCCGATGTACTCAACACCGAGAAACCGTGCGCAAATCCTTTGGGAATATACAATTGTAAGAAATTTTCAGCAGACAAGACAAGGGAAAAATGCTTGCCGAAAGTCTTGGAATCCGTTCGAATATCTAAAGCCACATCCAATATTTCGCCAGAAATAACTCGTATTAATTTGGATTGAGCCCAATCGCCTGTTTGATAATGCAGACCGCGTACCGTTCCGTAGTTTGAAAAAGATTGGTTGTCTTGAATAAAGCGGATGTCCAAATCGGTGGTTTTTTGAAAATCAGCCTGATTAAAACTTTCAAAAAAATAGCCGCGATGATCCCTGAAAACTTTGGGCTCTAGAATCAAGCAACCATCCAGAGGAGTGTGTTGAACCTTTATCATTCGTTTGTCTGAATAAGATTGCGAAGATACACGCCATAACCGCTTTTCACAAGAGGTTCGGCGAGTTTGAGCAGTTGTACATCATCGATATAACCCATTTTATAAGCCGTTTCTTCAATGGCACCGATTTTCAAACCTTGCCGCTTTTCGATGACTTGGACAAACTGCGCCGCTTGCATCAGCGATTCAAAAGTGCCGGTATCGAGCCAGGCTGTGCCGCGGTCTAAGATACTGACGTGCAACTTGCCGCGATTCAAATAAACTTTGTTGATGTCTGTAATTTCCAATTCGCCTCGCGCACTTGGTTGGATATTTCGGGCGATGTCAACCACCTCGTTGTCATAAAAATAAATACCCGGCACTGCGAAATTGGATTTTGGATGTTCGGGTTTCTCTTCAATAGCGGTGACCAAACCGTTTTTGTCAAATGACACCACGCCGTAGCGGGCGGGGTCTTGCACGTGGTAGGCAAAAATATGCCCGCCCGACGGGTTTGCGGCTTGTTTAAGGATGTTGTCCAGCCCTGAACCGTAAAAAATATTGTCGCCCAAAATCAAAGCTACAGCATCTTTTCCGATAAAACCCGCCCCGAT